>JABDPQ010000535.1 GCA_013042695.1 Desulfobacterales bacterium
CCAGACCAGCCCAGGGCGAGATCAGCGGCCCAATCATCTTCTGTTTCGCCACTTCTGACACTGATGGTTACCAGCCAGCCGGCTTCTTTTGCCAACACATAGCTCTGAGCGGCTTCGGAGAGGGTACCTATTTGATTAACTTTGAGAAGCAGAGCGTTGCAGGCTTTTTGATCAATTGCTCTTTTTATCCTGTCCGGGTTGGTGCAGAGAAAGTCATCGCCGAGAACAAGTATACGATGGCCGAGGGAAGACTGCAACGCAGGCCAATTTTGCCAGTCGTCTTCAAAAAGACCATCCTCAATGCTGACAATCGGGTAGGTGTCGCACCAATAGTTAAAAAGCTCTATCATCTGGCTGCTGGAATAATGAGATCCGTCTATCTGATATGAGCCATTTGAATAGAAGTGTGAGGCCGCGACATCAAGAGCGAGATGGACGTCCTGGCCAGGAACATAGCCACCACTCCTCATTGCCTCCACCGCTGTTTGAAGCATCTTCTCTGTGTCTTCGAAAGGCGGTGCCAGGCCTCCTTCATCAGCAGTTAAAAGACGCATGCCGTATCGCTCATGGATGATATCGGCTGCAGCATGATACACATCACTCATGAGTACCAGCGATTCTTCAATGGAAGCCGGTGCTGATGGCACCACAAGCACATCCTGAATGGCAACCTGCTTGCCGGCATGTTTGCCGCCGCTGAATAAATTGATCGTCAGTCGGGGAAACGCACTCGCCTGTCGCTTGATCATATTGGCAAAGGCCTGATAAAGCGGAATTCCCAGCTCTTGAGCCTGCGCTCTGGCAAAGGCAATGGAAACGGAGAGGATGGCATTGGCTCCCAGTTTGCGTTTATTGTCTGTTCCATCAAGTTCACATAATTGTGCGTCAAGTTCTTGCTGTGTGCTGATGCGTCGACCTGTAAAGTGATTGTTGATGGCGGAGTTTACGTTGGCAACCGCTTTTTTGCATCCCATGCCCCTGTATCTGGCCGGATCTTTATCACGTAATTCAAGCGCCTCAGCGGTACCGGTGGAGCGACCAGAAGGAACCGATGCCGACCCGCTGGCGCCGCTGTAAAGTGTACATGTTGTTTTAAGGGTCGGACGCCCCCTGCTGTCAAGGATTTCGAGGGCATGCAGTGATTTCATATTAGCCATAGCTGTTTAACCGTTCCTCAAATTGTTCAATCAATGATTGCATGGTTGCAGGATGTTGCTCAATAAGCTGCAGGAGTATCATTTTTTGCAAGGTTCTCTGGGAGGAGCTCAAGTACTCCAGCGGCGACTTGCCGGCCACTCGCGCCAACAGACAGCCAAGGGTATGGTTGACGCACTGCTGTTCGAGATCAGCCGCCCATGGTGCCATCTGCGTTAGTTTAAAATAGCTCTGCCAAAAGAGATGGGCGGCAGCGGTAAATTGTGAGCGCAATGAAGATCGAAAATGCGCTTTGCTGAGAAAGTGAGCCAGAGAAAAGCCGATATCAAAAGCTGGATCTCCGAAGTGGATAACTTCGTGATCGAGCAAAATCAACTGATTATTTTGGATCAGTATGTTTTTGGGACTGTAGTCCCCGTGAACAAGGGTGCGCTTTCTTGCTCTGGTTGTTTCTATCAGCTTAAAGAGAAATGGGGCGGCTTCAGGCAACTGCCGTGCAGAAAAAACATAATAGGGGTCGAGCCGTAAGCTTTCAAAAAAACCTGTATCTGCAAATTTAGGAGCAATTTCATCTCTTCTGTCATAAGAATTGCGATGAATATCAGCACAGAGATGAGCGAACCTCGTCGTGTGTATTTTCTTGGGTTCGGCCTCGAGCAAAAGGCGCTTGTAGTTATGGTGAGGCTCGGTTATGGCCTGCATAATCAGCAGATGCTGCTCATGATCTTCAAAAATAAAGCCGGGAACGGATCCAGGAGTTGTCAGTTTAGCGAGCCAGCGTAATCCTTCTGCTTCACGATGAATACGCTGCGGGTCCGAAAACCAGTCTTCCTTAACGCGTAATTTTTTGAGTGCCTGTTTAATCACCCAGTTTTTTGCTGGAGAACAGCTGACCCAGACCGTGCGGTTAGAAACCCCGCCGTAAAGGTTCTTGCAGTTGGGTTTCTCTTGGTTTGTTATCAGACCCTGTTCAAGAAGATAACGAGCCAATTCCTGGTGGCTTTCAATGTTGATCATGGCCAGTATCAGATGAATTAAGCGCTATTTTATGT
>JABDPQ010000539.1 GCA_013042695.1 Desulfobacterales bacterium
GCAGTTGTGAGTCAACCAGGGCGAGATCTAGCGATCCACCCTGAACGTTTGTCAGGATGTCCAGTTCATCATCTGAACTGATGGGGGTACAGGTGAGTTCCTCATTTTGCCTTGCCAATATTCTGCAGAGGGCGCGGGCGGTGAATTGCGAAAATGTTCCTGGCAGTCCGGTGCCGACAAGCAGTTCAAAAGCATTGGCCGATTGGGCTGGTGTCAGGCTAATGAGTAAAAATAGAACAATGTTTAGAAACAATGCAGGACGCCGTTTTGGTGAACCGTTCAAGACTTTTTTCATCTAATCCTCCATCGAGGTCATCTGAATCACTTTAACGTTCTGAATAGCCGGAATATAATCAAGAAAATGATATGCTCATGTGCATATGAGTCAAATATAAGTTCAATTTTGAATAAAAGCAAAACAAGGTTGATAAAAGATCAGATAATAAGGTTATTTTAGGTAACCGCGCTCCAGGAGGTCTTAGGACTGGATAGAGATAAGAAGGCAAAGCGGGTTTTAAATATCCTTGAGATGGTTAACCTTGTCATCTTTATACCTGGCCTTTTATGTAGGGATGACAGACAAAGAAAGCTATTGTTTCATTGGAGTTTTTCGGATAGGCTCGGTTTGCAGTTAAGCTTTGCAGGTATCAATTGACTGCACTCAACCTATAAGCGTGCCAACTCTAAGAGGTGTTTGCAAGAGGGATACACCAGGACAATGTAACCATAGATAATTTTGCAAAGACAGGTGTAAATAAACAGACTAAAAATGTCATGAAAAAACATACATTGCGCATTGAGAAAATAGGTGGGACGTCGATGTCTCGTTTCCCGGAAATCATCAACAACATTATTTTACGGGATAAAGATGATATTTATGGTCGAATTTACGTTGTATCAGCATATGCCGGAGTTACAGACGAGCTGCTCGAACATAAAAAATCCGGCCAGCCTGGTATTTACAAACTTTTTGAAGATGAGGAAAATTACCCACGAAAAATGCTTGCCCTGCGCGACAATCTCTTCGAGTTCAATGAAACACTTGAACCAACTGGATTGAATCTTCAAGAGGCAAATGATTTTATCGGTGATCGTATCGATCTTTCCATCAATATTTTGCGCAGTATGGAAAATGTTCTTGCCTCTGGCTATGTAACTCGAAATGAACTTCTGCTTGCTGCACGGGAACTCCTTGCCTCCCTCGGTGAGATGCAGAGTGCCTTTAATGCAACCAGTATTTTGAGAAGCCTTGGTTATGATGCGACATTTGTCGATTTAAGCGGTTGGGAGGATGGCAGACAACTGACTATCGATCGACGTATCATAAACAGTTTTGAGAAAATTGATCCGCTCTCAACTATCTGTTTTGCCACAGGATACACCAAAGGCACAGAGGGAATTATGCGTGAATTTGACCGAGGCTATTCCGAAGTGACCTTTTCTAAAGTGGCGGTTCTGCTTGGGGCTTCTGAAGCAATCATTCACAAAGAGTACCATCTCTGTTCTGGAGACCCGCTAATCATTGGGGAACATAATGCTCATCCGGTCTGCAATACTAATTATGATGTTGCGGACCAGCTTGCTGATGTCGGTATGGAGGCAATACATCCCAAAGCATCAAAGCCTCTGGAGGTCAAATCAATTCCTATCAGAGTTAAAAACGCCTTTGATCCGGATCATCCGGGTACTTTGATTACCAAAGATTTTATTGCCCCATCGTCAAAGGTGGAAATTGTTACCGGTTCCGATAAGGTAACATGTATTGAGATACATGATACCAGGATGGTTGGCGAGGTCGGATTTGACTGTCGGATCATGGAAATTCTTTCACGGCACAATGTTTCTTATATCAGCAAAATGACTAATGCCAACACCATCGATCTGATTGTCGCAGAGAAGGATTGTTCTGCCCGTTTGGTTGCAGAACTCACTGACACGTTTGAATTAATCGGCAACAAACTGGTGGCGATTGTCTGTGCTATCGGCTCCAATATCGCTCAACCAGGTATTATGGCCAGAGCTTCACAGGCTCTGGCAGACAGCGGTATCAACATCCTTGCTGTTTCCCAGACAACACGCCAGACGAACATGCAGTTTATCGTAGAACGGGAAGGTTTTGCCAAAGCCCAGCGTGCCCTGCATGAGGCTTTATGCAAGTAGTCAACTTGATTTTGGCTATGGGTGGCTGAAGCTCAGTTAGAACATCTTATTGTAAGCGCTTACACAGGAGCATGTTACGATGTATATAGCTGATCGATCATAGCTGAGAAAAAATAACAATGCCTAAAAAGGAGAAGCAGGGTGCATAGGTTGATTTACAAAAGTAGAAGCACAGAAATAATCGACAAAGAATCAGTAAGAGATATTCTTTATACAAGCCAGGAAATGAACCGCAAGAGTGTTGTAACCGGTGCCTTGTTGGCAACCAACAGCCACTTTCTGCAAATACTGGAGGGAGAGTTCGAAGCCGTAAATGAGACTTTTTTCAGAATTGTACACGATCCTCGTCATGGGAAGGTTGAGCTCATATCCTTCGGTCCTATCGACAAGAGACTCTTTGACAAATGGACCATGAAAGCCTTTGGCTTATTCAATTTAAATGAGGAGATGGAAAGCATTCTCAAGGAGAAGTATGGTGAAGAGGAAGAAGGGGTATACTTTCCCCTGGAAGAACTGCTCGTACTTTCTCTAGTCGCTGATGTCAGTATGATGAATAAGAGCCCTATGACAAGTTAATCGCGGCCCTTTACGTTAATAAATACAATACATAGCTTATCAACCAGGTCAGCAGTCCAGCCATGATCCACTTGAGCTCGGATCGCAAACTTTCTTCCCTGTCATGGTGATCCTTTACAGCCCTTTGATTAGATGATTCCTGACTGACAGATCTGCTTATTTGGTAGGATGAGTTTCCCCTGCCTAAAAAATTACCAAACAATCCAATAGAAAATAACAGTATTGGCGCTGCTCCCACCCAAAAAAGAATATCTTGCAGCACTATCTGAGATTTTCTCAAGAAAAACCATAAAACCAGCCCCACGGCTATGAGAATGATAGAAGAAATAGCAACGGAAACGGCCCTATTGAGAAGTCTATTGATCATTGGATAACCCACCATAATGGTTCAGGATCAAAAGCTTACCACAGAAGTTTTTCTCAAATTTTTCTTTTAGATTCTAACCTGCATGCTACTCCATATCAGGCAATGCTGCAAAATCAAACATCGATAACATGATACCGGCAGAGGCCAGGTTTATGGTGCATTAAAAACTACTTGCAGGCCTAAGGTTTGGCTGTACGGATGAGTCAGGCTTTTATAGGCCTCACCGATATTGCCTGGTTACTCGGTTGTTCTGACTCTTTGCTTAGCTGAGAATTGTATCCCAAATATTTTACATTTCAACAAATTTCAGATAGTCTTTAAGTTAAAAATAGGCTGTTTATCCAGCTGGTAAGGCGATTAAATGACCATGGAACGCAAATCATCCAAGAAAATTTTCCTAGAACAAATAGAATTGTTGTATGGAAACGCAATGGTACCGATACTTGTTTCGGTGTTGGTCGGTGGGCTGTTCTGCTGGTCTCTAAAAGACGCTACTCCTCTTAAAACACTTCTGATCTGGTATGCTCTGCTTTTTGTTGTTTCCGTTGCCAGAATTTCATTGATCATTCTGTTTCGAAAGCGAAGGGTGGGCTACGGTAACAGTAGGTTATGGTACAACTATTTTCTCATTGGTACCTATGCTGCAGCTGCAGTATGGGGTGTCACGTCGTTCCTGCTGTACCCAGAGCAGAGCCAACAGAACCAAACAGTATTTTTCTTGATACTGACGGGGCTGGCTGCAGGCGCCATTGCCTCACTCTGCCCCAGTCTTCCCGCTGTCTTAGGGTATTTATCGCTGGTGCTGCTACCGCTGCCAATTAAGATGATGCTGCTGGGTGGCAGCGAAGCCATGTTTGTCGGCCTGCTGGTCCTGCTCTTCTGGGCTATCGTCATTGTTGGTTCAATGAAAATAAATAGTAATATCCGCGAAAATATCGAATTGCGTCTCCAAAGTATTGAGCGCGAAAAATCGCTCAGAGCTAATAAAGAGCGTTATCGCCATATTTTCAGCAGCGCCCCCTTGGGAATATTTCAATATAATATCCAGAGTGTCATAAATGATTGTAATGATGCTTTTGTGAGCATTATCGGGCCATCAAGAGAAAAACTTGTTGGCTTGAATATGCTGGAGTCACTAAAAGACCAGGGGATGTTGAGCGGTATCAAAGACTCTTTAACAAGGGGCGAGGGTTATTTTGAAGGAGACTATTCAGCGG
>JABDPQ010000545.1 GCA_013042695.1 Desulfobacterales bacterium
CTCAACATCAGAATCAACAGACCAGAAGGCGATTTTTTCTTCATCGACGCCACCTTCTGCCAGAGGATAGAGGTAGCGTCCAATATTCAGGTCGATTTTGAGCGGTTGATAGTAAACCAGTCTCACCCTGGTGTGGTCGTTCGCTATTACTGGACTAACAGAGACATCGAAGGTTTTATAGTCGTCCTTCTCAGCTAAGGCCGTCTGTTTTCCTTTGGTCTTTTGTTCTTGATAGATTTCTTTCGCCTGTTTTTTCTCCAGGACCTCTCCTACGACTTCCTGCCCATTTATCAATAGACTCAACTCGGATAAACTTGCTTCGCGGGGAAGAGGAAATGTGTAGATCGCTTCAAGATCACTATCTCCACGATTAAAAAAGACCTGATCTACTTCCGTTCGTGCATAACCGTTGTTGATGACCACTTTGACATTATGCGACCTAATGGAAATGGTTGATTGGTTGCCGTTCACCGGCTTGAGCAAGCCCGCTGCCTGAACAGATTTGCCAAATACAGCCAGGATAAGGATAAAAATGCAGGCAGTAATCATTGCTGTTAGGGAAGAGCCTGTTCTTTTTTTGTTATTCATGATGGTCTCCTTGGTTGTTTCCGGCGTTACTGCCGGCTGCAACCTGGGATACATGATGCGTGCCACGTTTGAGAATGTTGCCAAGTATATGATATGTATGCTTAATTATTTCATTTGCCGGAAGGTTTGGTTTATGGCTTGAAGGTTTCTGTCAAAATATGTACACTGTTATGTACATATTTTGTATAAATGGAGGGCTTATGGAACCGAGTGAAAAGGATTTTTTTAGCAGGATTAAAAAGGCGATAACCTTAAATCCATTTAGCAGCCAGCGACTGGCTGTAGACTTGGAACTTACCGGTATGTCGCCTGGCAGCCCTAATGAGGAGATTATTAAAAAACTCACGCACACGGTGAGCGGCGTCATAGAGCGCATTAACCAGCGAAGCCGTGGTCAGGGAAAAAGCCTTTCTGCCGATAATGCTGAATTGCTTCGCTATGGTATGCTTTTTCAGGTTTTTCATCTCTATTGCGATGATTATGATCAGCTGATCCAACAGCAGGTTGAAAGGGGGAAAGACTCCTGCAAGGTCACATTTGCAAGAGAGGTGTTACAGCGGCTTACGGACTATGGATTCAGCAAGAGTGAAGCTCTTCAATCTTTTGCGCTCTTTTTCCAGATGCGACGCGCCTATTTCTTCATACGTAACATTGCCGGTGAAAGTCAATGCGTTAAAGAGCTGCGGAAGAGTTTATGGAACAATATATTTACCAGTGATCTTGGTCTCTACGACACCTATCTGTGGAACAGAATGGAAGATTTTTCCACCATGCTGCTTGGTGGGACAGGGACCGGCAAGGGTATGGCAGCCTCAGCAATTGGCAGATCTGGGTTTATTCCGTTTGATGAAATAAACGGTTGTTTTTCGGAGAGTTTTGTTAAGACCTTTATCACCATTAACCTGTCACAATTTTCAGAGCAACTCATAGAATCTGAGCTCTTTGGTCATAAAAAGGGCGCTTTTACCGGAGCGGTTGATGCCCATAAGGGTGTCTTTGCCAGATGCAGTCCCCATGGCGCTATTTTCCTCGATGAAATTGGTGATGTATCTGTCCCTGTTCAAATTAAATTACTTCAGGTACTTCAGGACAGGCACTTTTCTCCCGTTGGAAGCCATAGCGCTGAGCGCTTCCAGGGACGGGTTATTGCGGCTACCAATCAGTCAATCAAGTCCATCAGAAAACAGGGTGAGTTCAGAGACGACTTTTATTACCGACTCTGCTCAGATATCATCGAAGTACCAACACTAAGAAGGCGACTTGATGAGCATCCCGATGAGATTTTTGTGATTCTCTCTTTTATCATTAAGAGAATACTCGGCAGATCCTCTCAAGCGCTTGTGCAGGAGATTGGTGAGTATATTCTCACCAACCAACCGCAAGATTATCTTTGGCCAGGTAATGTCCGTGAACTTGAGCAGTGTGTCAGGCAAATTCTTCTGCACTGGAGTTATACCTGGCAGCAGGCACCAGATGAGCCTGTAGAGTATTTCAGCGCGGCTATTGAGAATGGCAACCTGACTGCACAGCAGCTGTTGGCTCACTATTGCCATCACCTATATACGAAACTTGGTACCTACGAGGCAGTGGGACAGGTGACAGAGCTTGACCGAAGGACAGTAAAAAAATACGTCGTTCACCACCAGCAGCGCTGATTTATTGCACTGCTCGTCTTTTCTTTTGAAACAATCCCGAGGCGAGTAAGTCCCATACCCAGAGAACTGACATAACAAACGATAGTGGTTATTGTCTTAGCAGGTATGGGAGAAATAGACAGCGTCTTTTGCATCCCATACGTGCTCGTTCTAAACATATTGCAGGAGGCAGACAATGTCTTGCTCAGGGATCGGATTGGTTCAGGGGACAGTTCGGCTTAATACAGCCTATTTCCTCGCTTTGTCTATCTGCATTATCATCACGTTCAATGGTTCAGGTATCATTCTTGCCTCAGATGTATCCACTGAGGTGATTCTCTTTGAGGTAAAAGGTGCGATTAGTCCGGCGATAAATGATTACCTGGCAAAGGGTTTTGAAAAGGCCCGTAATGATGATGCAGATCTTATTATCCTGCAGATGGATACCCCTGGCGGACTCGATACTTCAATGCGGGATATCATCAAGAATATTCTTGCCTCACCAATTCCTGTTGTTACCTATGTTGCTCCCGAGGGAGCGAGGGCAGCGAGTGCCGGGACATATATCCTTTACGCCAGCCATGTGGCCGTAATGTCTCCAGCAACTAATCTTGGGGCAGCTACCCCGATAAGTATTGGCGGAATGCCTGGTTCCTCGGATCCGCCAGATGAAAAGCAAGATAAAGAAGGCGAGCAACTACCGACTAACGATGCAGCAACCCTGAAACGAAAAGTCATTAATGACGCTTCCGCCTATATTAGGTCACTGGCCGAACGGCATGGCCGAAATGCTGAATGGGCTGAAGAGGCTGTGCGCAATGCGGTAAGTCTCAGCGCACAGGAGGCACTCGATCTTGGAGTTATTGACTTTATTGCAGGAGATGCGGTCGAACTGCTCGATCAAATAGATGGTCATCAGGTGATGATGGACAGCGGAACCCATGTCATTACTTCTCATAATGCGCTAATTACAGCCATAGAACCCACATGGCGTCATAGACTGCTGTCAGTGATCAGTGATCCAAATGTCGCCTACCTGCTGCTCCTGCTTGGCTTTTATGGACTCGTTTATGAACTCGCCAATCCTGGTGTCTTTCTGCCGGGGGTAGCCGGCGGTATATCTCTTTTACTGGCTCTTTACGCTTTTCAGATCCTGCCGATTAATTACAGCGGTTTTGCCCTGATGATTCTTGGCCTGCTCTTTATGGTAAGTGAGGCCTTTATCCCCAGTTTTGGATCGCTTGGGATCGGCGGTGTCGTCGCCTTTGCGGTCGGTTCACTGATTTTGATGGACGATGAGAATCTGAGAATATCCCTCTCGCTTATTGCCACCACAACGGTTTTTTCAGCGCTTCTTCTCATTGTGCTGGTGGGACGGGTAATAATGATCAGGAAGAAAGAGATCCGAACCGGAGAAGAAGCGCTCATTGGCATGATTGGTGAAGCCTCAGAAGATTTTGAGGGTGAAGGAAGAATGTGGTTGCTTGGAGAATCATGGATTGCAAAAAGCTCTGAAACAATCGGTGCTGGAGATAAACTCAAGGTAACGTCTCGAAAGGGTTTGGAACTCAATGTAGAGCGGGCAAGGGAGGACCCATAAGATGATATCTTCCAACATGTTGCAGTACATCATCCCGATATTACTCGTTTTTGGTTTGGTGGCAATTTCATTTAGAATTGTTGCGGAATATGAGCGGCTGGTGGTCTTGTTCCTCGGACGTTTTCAGACCGTCAAGCAGCCCGGTTTGAGAATCGTCATTCCTGGAATTCAACGAGCATTCCGGGTAGATCTTCGGGTTGTTACCTTGGATATTCCGCCACAGGATGTCATCTCAAAGGATAATGTCACGGTTCGGGTAAACGCGGTCCTTTATTTCAGGGTTGTCGATCCGGAAAGAGCAATCATTCAGGTTGAGAATTTTCTAAATGCAACAAACCAGCTGGCGCAGACCACATTGCGTTCAGTGCTCGGCCAACATGAACTGGACGAGATGCTCTCTGAGAGGGAGAAATTGAATGACAATATTCAGGAAATTATTGATAAGCGCGCTGATGCCTGGGGAATAAAGGTGATCAACGTAGAAATCAAACATATAGATCTCAATGACTCCATGATCAGGGCTATTGCCCGGCAGGCAGAGGCAGAGCGTGAGAGGCGGGCAAAAATCATTCATGCGGAAGGTGAATTTCAAGCCTCAGAAAAATTGCTCGCTGCTGCAAATATAATCTCTCAAAATCCACAAACGCTGCAACTGCGTTATCTGCAAACTTTGATTGATATATCAACAAACAAAAACTCGAACACAATCGTCTTTCCACTACCAATTGACTTACTGAAATCATTGGATAAAACGACATCACCGGACCTGAAACAGGCACCATGACGCAGCTGCCCGGAATTCCAGACAACCAAAACCCCCGAGCCATATTCGAGTGACTCGGGGGTTTTTATAGACGTACTTACCGAAAATGTTGATACCCATTGCCCAATTGCGAGAAGAAGCTCGAATCTCGTTTGCGGCAATCAAAATGAAACAGGCTGAAAATACTTTTTGACATAATGTCATTCACACAGCAGAATGCTCATTATCACTTTGTCCCATGAAAGCACCTAAAAATATCACCTTGCTTTGTCATGAAGAAATGACAGCAGGAGCATGAGTGCCTGGAAGACAACGGCGGAGAGTATAATAGGCTTGCGAGCACTGGTTCCGTCTGCCTGGCATAATGGTCGTATTAGAGAACACATCGGGAGACTTTGATGAAGCTTTGCCAGACCTGTGGCCAAGCATTGGCCGAACAAATAGAAACGTGTCCGGCCTGTGGCAGCGAAGTAGTTAAAGGCATCGAATTTGTGGATGATTATCAGATTCTTGAAATTGTCCACGAGGGCCATGCAAGTATTCTCTGCAGGGCCATCCGGGAAGAGGACCAAATCCCGGTGGCCTTGCGTCTCTTTACCGCCAACTCAGGTGTAGACGAGACGGTGGCACAACGGCTTAAAACTGAATTGGAAGAACTCCAGAAGTTACCTGAGGAGTGGTTTGTCCAGCACCATGCTATTAAGTGTTCTTCGGAGGGAATCTGGTATCGTGTCAGTGAATGGCTCGATGCAGAAAGCTGGGGTGACTTGCTGAGTTCAGGCAGGCTTCAGGATCAGGAGGTCGCTTATGATCTCTTTTATCGACTTGCTGCAATACTTGATGGTCTTCACCAAAGTGGTCATTTTATCCCTCATCTGATTCTCAACGATATCCTGGTATTAAAAGGAGAGCTTGGGCGTGTCGATGTGAAAATCGATTATAAGCTTTCGAGATTTCTTGATCCGAAAATGGCAAAACCGGGACTGATGTTGAACAACTTGCTGGTTTGCCATCCAGATATTGCTGGTGAAAGGCCACTTAATTTCAAAACTGATGTCTGGTCACTCGGACGCATTTTTGTCCAGATACTGACAGCAGACCTGGAGATACGTGATCCACGGCCGGCTGCGAAAGCAGAGGATTTTCCAAAAGGTATCGGAGTCTTGGTTCGTTCAATGCTTGCCGATGACCCTGATCTGCGGCCACATTCAATGGCTGAGGTTGCAGATGCTTTGATTCGAATCAAGCAGGAAGCAATTGAAACTGAAGCTGCAAGCCCAACAGAGACGGTTGGGGAAATCCGTCGACTCAAGAAAACGATTGGTTTTTTTGGCATCATCATCAGCATCCTGGCGGTTGTGGGTGGTGTTTTTTTGTTTCAATTTTTCCGTGGATCGCAGAATGGTAAGGTGGCACTCGGTGAGTATGCCAACCGTTATGCCGGTTCAGTTGCGTTTGTTGTTGTTGAATACCAGGTTCAGGTTGATGACATGGTGGTTTACCAGCAGCGTATAGAAGGGACGGCCTTTCTGGTAGATTCAGAGGGCTATCTACTTACCAACAGACATGTGGCATGCCCATGGCTGGAAGATGAAAATCTTTCTACCGTTGTTGAGCAGATTCGATATGTTGACAAGATCCCGCGATTTAACTATCAGATGCACCTATGGTTCGAGGGAGAAACTGCTTTTAACCGCCTGTACGGTCTTGGTTCAAGCGGAGAATTGACAGACATCTATGATCTGTCTTCTGCATACAGCCGCGGGGGTAAGCCGAGTCTGAGTATTGCTGGGGTTGCTCGAGCCCCCGTCCGCATTGGCCAAATGATTAAAGCGCCTTTGCGTGATGATTTTGCCGTTCTCAAAATCGATAAAGTTCCTCAGGAACTTGTGGTCTTGCCACTTGATCGAGAATTGGATGTAACCAAATTACAAAGATTGTCACCAGTTATTGCCCTTGGTTTTCCGCTCGGCAGCCGCACCCAGGCTGATACCATTAACGTAAGTGTTACCCGAGGCCATGTAAGGCGTACGTTTGAAAATTTTTTCCAGGTAGATACTTCGATCTACAGGGGCAACAGCGGTGGCCCGATCATTGACGATCGAGGCAAAGTCATCGGCATTGCCTCGGCTGTGGCAACCGAGGCAGCTATGGCACCTCTACCGGTTATCACCCCATTATCGGATATTGGTCTTGTGCTGCCGGTTACCAAAGCGGTTGATTTCATCAGTGATTTGAAATCAGGTCAGGTCAAGTGGAATGGTGTCATAGATTTTTCCGTTGAAACCAAAATCAAAAAAATTACCAAAACAGCAATAGAAGGACACTGGGCGGCAGCATTGGATCATGCCGTCCAGAATTTGGAGGAAAGCAACGATCCATCCATAGTGATGGCAGCGGCGATCATATATTTTTGTACGGGAGATTTTGATGGCGGAGGAAAACTCCTTGATCGAGCTCTTTCTATCGATCCTGACAATCATCAGGCACGTTTGATCCGCTATCTGGTTGATCGCCGTGATGATCGTGGATTGCAAAATCCCCACCTTCGACAGTTATTGAGT
>JABDPQ010000547.1 GCA_013042695.1 Desulfobacterales bacterium
ACTCAAGTCCATGGACCGGGTGCGGTCCAATTTTTTGAACAAGTTTTTCCTTTGAAAAGCGCTGCGGTGATAGGCGATAGAAAACTATCTAACGAAGTCGTAATTTCCCCAAAAGAGGTGGGAACGTGATTTTGTTGGAGCCTTTTGCAGAATGCCGCCCACTGAGCCTTTTTAGCCTCAATGAAAGGTTCAGCGAATGCCTCAATTTCAAGGGGTAGCTTTGTCCCCCGTCGTTCAAAGGTCAGCCGAATAGCCTCGGTCAGTTTGGCACCATCAAAATCGAACTGCCGGGACAACAACCAGATATCGTAGAAATCCTTCATCCTGCTGTTTAACATACCCAGCTTTACCATGGCCTCAAGCTTCTCCGAGATAGAACTCTCGCGGCTGTAGCAAAGCAATCGTGGTGGTGGGAAATCCAGTAAAGTTGGGAGATCCGACTCTTCAGGATCCGGATACACGACATCACCAAAGCCGATATCAATCCGCATATTGATCTTCGCAGAACCTAAAAAGGCCAAGAACCGAATCCTGATCCCCTCGTAATCCGCGTCTTCAACAATTCGCTCAGCTTGAATAGAGTCAGTATCAAAGGCGAGCCCATCTGCTACCACATCTGTCTTCAGGATGTCTCTGGTCTGGCTGACGATGTCAGCCTCCTCGTTGCTCGTTCTTCCCAGCATGTCAATATCCATGGTCGGCCGAAGCTCTGTCGAACACCACACTCTCAGCATCAAAGCCCCTTTGAGAACAAAACGATTGGCGTAAGCGGATTGGGAGAGCCTATAGAGAAACCGCTCCATGGCGTAATACTGAAGCAATTCGTTGAATGGCCTCCGATCACGTTTTGCCCGGTTGAGCAGGTGCTGCCGCACAGATGCAGAAATGTTTTTTGGAGGCGTCATACTGTTGCCTCAAGGTATGGCCTCATTACCATTGCGACCCGGCAGATTTTTGCATAATCGAGAAGTTCCATGGGTTTAAACTTGTTTCGTTCTCTATAAATTTTTAGCGCTTCCAGTGCCACGTCCATTCCGATCTTGTTGCGAAACTTGAAGCAGTCGGCCAGGGTTTTCTCGACGCAATAAATTTTGACAGATACACCATCAATCTGATGCGCTTCGATACCGGATTTGTATGATTTATTAGAAAATCTATGGGCCTGGATGGGGGGATAGTCAAGTGAAGGTATTCGTGAATTCCTATCCACTGCCACAGAAACAGCATGTGGGATCTGGGTTGTGATATCATGAAAAGCCAGCGCGGAAATGAGACAGACGACAGCGTTTGGAAAGCGAAGGCTCACTGTAACCAGATCAGGGTTGGATATGGGAGGCAACTCCACCAGTCGATATATGCCCCTGCTTAACTGCTCGATGATGCCCTTGGCCTTTAGCGAATAGAGCATGTAGCGCGTGATGCCGTGCTTGACAGCTTCGCTCATTCGAAGTTGACCGCCGTGCTTGCGGAAGATTTCTATAGGTCTCTCTTTCATTTTAATTCCAGACAAAAAGTTACCATTTGTTTGTAAGTGGTAACAATATGTCTGGTTTTGTTTAAATAAGCAAGTGGGATTTTAGAATTACAGGAAGCCGTATCAATAAAGCATCGATTTGAGAACGGAACACACTTAATTCAAAAAAATACTTATAGATCAGTGGTGTCTCATAAATTTACAAACAAAACCAAATAAATAAAGGCTCGGGTGTCTCTTTGGGTTATAATGAATTTGCGAAAAACATTAACCAAAACAAGGAGATCCGAGCCATGGCACACTATAACACAATCCTTAACCAATTGACTGCAATTTTTCCGAGACATGATTTTGAATACCTGGCAAAAGTTCACCACAACGGACAGAAATTTCGTTCGTATAACCGGTGGAGCCAGTTCCTCGCCATGACAATTGCTCAACTCGCCGGGCTCAAAAGTCTCAGAGATATCCGTGATACACTTCGGTCTCAGGGTAAGCGTATCTACCATCTGGGTATGAGAAAAACATCCCGCGCGACTCTAGCAAGAGTAAACGAACAGCAGCCACATGAACTGTACAAGGCAATGTTTTACCGTATGCTCGACAAGTGCAGCAGGGTCGCTCCAAAGCACCGTTTTAAGTTCAACGGTAAAGTCCTCCTACTCGATACAACCACTGTTGATCTGTGTCTTTCCGTTTTCCCCTGGGCAAAATTCAGAAGGGCCAAAGGAGCTATCAAGCTTCATTTTGGCCTTGATGCCGATGGCTACCTGCCTGCATTCATGGATCTGACAGATGGAAAGTTCCATGAAATAAACTGGGCCAAAAAACTTCAGAAAATCCCAACCGGTTCGTGCCTGGTTTTTGATAAAGGTTTTACGGATTACCTCTGGTATCAGGACCTCTGTGATCGAGGTATCTTTTTTGTCACCAGGATGAAAAAGAATGCAACCCCGGCCTACCTCAGAAAGCGACCTGGACGTAAACCTGTAAATATCATCAATGACCAGACAATCAAGCTCAGTAAAATGGACTCAACCCTCAGGCTCGTTGATTATACTGATCCTGAAACCGGCAAGAAGTATCAATTTCTCACCAATGCAACACATTTGAATGCTCAAACCATCGCTGATTTGTACAAAGAACGCTGGCAAATCGAACAGTTCTTCAAATGGGTGAAACAGAATCTTAAGATCAAGACGTTCTATGGTACTTCCGTCAACGCCGTTCTTACCCAGATATGGATTGTGCTTTGTGTTTACCTCCTGTTATCGTTCATAAAATT
>JABDPQ010000553.1 GCA_013042695.1 Desulfobacterales bacterium
GCTCAAGAGTCGAGGGAATAAGCAGGATGACGATTACCCTTCGCGAAGACAATATTGCCAAGGTCACTCAAGTGATAAAGCAGTTGGAAAAGTTCACCGAGGTGATTTCGGTCAAAGAGTTGGATACGGATAAAAGCTATTGGCGCGAGGCGGCAATCGTCAAACTCGAGGTTGATTCTGATCATCTGCATAAGTTTAATGGACGCTATAATTTTGAAGTACTTGAGCAAAAAAGCGAGGATATTCAAATTATTCAGGTAGCTGGTTCGACAAAACAGATTGATACCTTTCTCGATGAAGTCGGACGCGAACATATCATTGAGATTGCCCGCACAGGGGTGACGGCCATGGAAAAATAGTTTTAATTCGATGAATTACACATGGAAGATCCGACAATATTGAGATGAATGAGGGAATTAAGAAACTTACTGTTTCGCGCAAGGATTAAGCGGCCAGCGACCTATCACTTGCGCTGGGTCTAAATATATACTTCTGGAGGGTCGTTACAACAAGAACCCCAAGAGGAGGATTCTTTGAGTTAATATGGAGAAATCTATACCCGACCTGACAAGTATTGCACCGAAGTCCTATTTTTAATTGACAGCTATAAATGCTCACATCTCTTCTGAGATGTTCAATCTTTTGATACAACATTCGCAGGAAAAATATATTATTTTTGATTGCCTCCCCTCGATGACCTTGCCACTGCCAAACCTAAATGACTCATTTTTATTCAAAAGGAAGAAAAATATCCCTCATTTGGTGTTCGCGATACAACCATGGTAAATTCCCATTAGGTTTAGACTGCAATCAATAATCATATTTTTTTGTCCGGTGTATTTCTTGAGTATTCCATATACCTCATTCGTGGCATATAGTTACTAAATATCACATATGTGCCATATTTCGCATCCAGTACATTTCATGTCCCGATTGGTCAAATCCAATATTAAGAGTATCTACAGGCAGTTATTTGGCGGTAGGTTTTTACGTTAGAAATGGCTCAATTCTTGAATTAATCTTAAATGAGCAGACAATTATTCTATGCGTAATTTTTAAAAAAGGGGACACTAAATGAATAAAAAACTGATAACCCTAATTATCACGGCACTTTTATTTGCCGTTGGGCAGGCATTTGCCCAGAACGACACATTCTCTAACGAGGTTGACACCCATATCGGTAAGCTGACCTTTGACCATGGTATCCCGACTGAGGAGACCTCGGATAAGCTCTATTACGAGCTGGATTATCACCGAGCGGTACAAGTCTATCTATGGTCACTGCCCATTGTAGGGCAGGCCCAGTGGCGGCAGTCGTATCTTGATCTCTATGACATGAAACCAAATCAGATGGTCTATTTGACCCAGTTCAACGACCGCTCACTCATACTCACAGCCAACGAATCGACCCCATACTTGATCGGTTGGACCAATCTCAAAGACCAGGCAGCTGTTCTTGAAGTTCCACCTGCCGCAGTGATTGGTTTGGGTATCGACTTCTGGCAGCGTGGTCTGGCGGATTTTGGCATGTTCGGCCCATTCTCTGGCAACGGAGGCACGTGGGTGCTCTCCGGTCCTGATACTCCTAAGTCCGAAATCCCTTATATTGAAGGTGCCAAGTATATTAAGTCCGAAACCAATAACTTCTGGTTCCTGTTTCGGCTCACTATGCCTGCGGAAGAACGAGACCAGGTCATAAGCCAAATAAAAATGTACTACAGCGGCGAAACGCCCAAAGCCGTTAGCGTAATCCCGGCTGACAACAAGCCTGGACGTAATTATCAGCCACGTGGTATGAAATACTGGGAGATGCTGCATGCCATCTTGCAGGAAGAGCCTGTCGAAGAACGTGATCGATTCTTCATGTATTTCCTCAAGGAAATGGGCATAGAGAAAGGTAAGCCCTTTAAGCCGACTGATCGCCAGAAAGAGATTATGGCCGATGCTGTGGTCGTTGGTGAAGCGATGGCCAAGAACATGGTGTTCCGCGAGCGTCTACCGGGCGTACTTCGCGACGACGGCTGGCGTCTTATCCTTGGCCGTGTCGAGGGAACAGAACCCGGTGATGCCATGGAAAATACTCAGCGCACGGATCATTATGACCGGTTTGATCCGCGTGCTCGCTATACCTACGAAGCCTGTACCACATCTGAACGAATGTCTTTCCCCAAGCCTGGTTTTGGCATGGGTTACGGCGGTATGTTTCTTGACACCAAGGGTCGTGCTCTTGCTGGCGAGCGTTCCTACGTAATCAACGTCCCTGCGAATCCACCGGTCAAACTGTTCTGGGCTGTCACCGTTTATGATGTAGATACCCGCGGATTGATTACAAGCGACCAACAGCGTGCGGAACGAGGTTCCGTGCATAAAGAGGTTAAGACCAACCCAGATGGTACCACACCAGTGTTCATTGGCCCAACGGCTCCCAAGGGCTGGGAAGACAACTGGATCAAGTCGGTGCCCGGCCGCGCCTGGTTCCCTTACTTCCGCTTCTATGGGCCGACTGGACCTTTCTTTGACCAAAGTTGGAAGCTTCCGCCGATTGAAGAAATCGATTATGCAAAAATTGGGGAGTAGATGGTTGGGTTCTTCACTGATTGAGCATTGTGTGAAGGATGTCAGCTAAAAAACGGTTGCAGCGGATTGTGCGCAATCGCCACCGCTGCGACTGACGCATTAATATTACCAAATCGAAGGTAGATATTTTTGACTAATCCTTCAACATAAGGTGCTTCCTATACATATTCGTTTAAAAGGTTGTATGGATGACTGTCAGATTTTGTGAAAATTGATTATCGGAATATGTCAGATCGAATCTCGATTTCTACAGTTAATATTAATAAAAAAGCAGCTCAATTGAGTTATCCACTCTGAATACCGAAGATCTTGTACATAGAGGCTCATGATCTAATGTAGAAATGATTCGCCAATATGTTCGTTAACAATATCATGTCATCAAAATTAACGACATCAATGACAGAGGTCGTCTGTTAATATCTCTTTAATGTTTCCGGCAGTACGTTTAATTGGTTATTAACCTCAGCAATTCCTCTGATGTTAGAAATGGCTTTTTCACATTCTTCTTTTGCTTCTGGGGAGATGGCTGAACCTAACAAATTGACAGTACCCTTTTGTACCTCCAGATTCACCACCTCCACCCCGGAAACTTCCAGCAACACTGCTTTCACTTTCTGTGTCAACGCAAGATCACGTAATTTTTCAGTCACGTGAAAACTTTTCTTGAACTCGTCAGTTTCAACTGCAGACAATATCATTATAGCGCCACTGCTCATTGTCATTGTCCGAGTATTTATGACCAGGTCATAAAGATCACTATCGTCCCAGTTGGCATCAAAATAAGTACGGATATATCCGGATGAGTCACGATCACTCTGTCTAATGAGCCATTGCGCTTTTTTATTCTCATATCCCATCTGTTCCATGAGTCGTCCTACTCTTGCAGCATACGGTGCAATTACTCTGACGTGTAGGGTTCCAGGAATATCTTTTAATATTACCTGGGCCCCTCGACCAACAATCACAACATTTTCTTTGGCTGCAAGTTCATAGACAGCAGTCCGAATTAAATGTGCAAATATCTTTTTCTGCGTGGAAAGGGTTTGCAATAAAGAAGGTTTTTTTTCATCATATTTATCAACATCAGATGCTGAAAATCCATGCTTCGCAAGAATCTCACTTATTTGAAATTTTTCAATGAGTTCGTATCCGAGTTTGTCGGCTGCTGACTTGGCTATTTCATCACCAAGGCTTCCTATCTGTCTAGAAATTGAAATAATGGCCATCGTTTTGCCCTCCAGCTAAGGTCCTGGAATTTCCTGCAAGTCTTTCATTACAATGGTTAGACATCGCCTAAAATGACGCGAGAACAGTACGGCATTTCTGGATCTCTATTTGAGGATTTAAAACGCGAAATACGTCGTGCCAATCAACAAAGAAACGTTTGCAATTTTATGACGGTTAGGCCACTGATTTTGCTCGGCGTACCAAAATCCACAAAGAGAACATAAACATCTTGCCTAACAATAAAATGACACAAAGTGGCAGTTTAAGAATGAAAATAATACTCACAAACCTTGACAACACCACAATGTGGCATAAATTGATTCTCGTATACAGACTAACGCTACTCCACAAAGTTCAAGACAGACGACAATTAGGCGATACGTTCCTCACAGGTCGCAAAATCTAAGACATTAGTCTTTGTCAGTCTAGTGTGGATCGTGCTAGCTGAAATAAACAAGATTGCTATTACTGTAATCGTTACCATGACACATCAGGCCATATCAACCTTAACGACTGGTCTTGTCATTTTGTGAGGATAGAAATGAAGAAGCAAATACGTCAGCCAAATTATGGACCATTAGAATATGAATTTGATTTCTCCTTCGAATTCAAACTTACTTTTTTTGATTACATCCTTTTAGGTTTCTATGTGGTTTTCGCATTCCCGTTGATGCTATTGGTCAAGCTCGTGCAGTTAATCTATTTAAAGGCCACAACCATTGGGCAACCCCATAGAAAACCAGCGAAGTTAAAAAGCGCAGATCATGGAGAATATTCTCTGATTTCAAAATTGTTTTAAGAATTTGTACAGATGCTGAGAAGTATATCTCAGAGAACGGTAGGAATTACTATGTACCGATAACGTCATGAAATTTTATGCTTAGTTGCTTTCAAAGATAACTTTTCATGAGATAGCTAACGATGTCGCACAAGATACAGCCATTAGATGGTTGTGAAATTAGCGAACCAGCCCATATCACGCTGATCATTATAACAGGGAGCATACGTGGAGAATGAGCAGTGGGCTGGATAGAATGATTACGATGAAAGATCATCGTATCGACCTCCTCCCTGTAGTTATTTACATATTAATGTTACTCTTTACCACCAACAACTCAGTTTGAGCCTCATAATACCACTGTGCCCTTTATGAAGCCGGCTTGCCTTTGCTCTGTATCTTTAATTGCCTGCAGGAGTTCTTCGAGCCGGTATGTATGAGTCCTTATTCTTATGGTGTCAGGAGCTTGAAATACCATCTTTCAGCATTGCGACTGGAAAAAGCAACAAGAGAGTATATAATTATAGCGGAGAGAAAAATCCTCTACCGTTTTTGAAGATAGGGAAATCGTTGTACGATTTGCCCGGCATAACAATTCATAATCCCTAGAAAAGACCTATTAATTCAAATAAGTAAATGGTGAAATTATGATTGAAAAACCACAAGCATCTCAAACGGTAAACATGGATCCCTTCTGGAAATGTTTGGAATGTGGAAATACCATGCAAGCCCCATCCCCGCCAGAAATATGCCCGAGCTGCAACGAAAAGTGTGCCTTTAAAGATGTCACCTGTTACACCCCTGATTGCGGCGGCCCGGGAAATATTGACCCGCAGCTTTGATTGGACTGGGGGATAGATAACTATGTACTCGTCAAGCTACAACATCCCCTGATGTAGAAGCACAGCGAGCGTAGGAAATAATACGCCAGCGATTATTCCAAATAGTGCCAAACTCTTTATATAGATATCTCTCTCGTGTTTATTTACGAGTAAAAGGATTCCCGCCAGCAGTGCAACTGGCGATGACACGACACTAAAGAGCAACACGGATGTGAAGGCCCACCATCTCGGATCCTGGCAAAACCCGGAATTGAATGAGCTCATGCGGCATATTGATTCAAATATAATAAAAACCAAGCTGGCAATACCGGGAGGTATACCCCAGATTGCACTCATGTCAGCTAAATTTCTCCTCCTAAATGAACTCATCACCATTATATCTCAGTATTATCCAGATCCTGAGACGATAAGGATTTGCCCTTGAGTTGAAAAGAGTAAACCGTTGAATAATTGTCATACGATAGCCTGGATAATTTCTCTGATGTTACTTTCTGCTCCCAGATTGGAGCTTATTTACTGACAATTTTAGGACCGGCTATTTTTCGGCCAGATACGTTATGCAACACTATCTGTCCGATTATTTTTATGCTTTACCCCGGGGATATTCGATAGGCGGCCAGGCCTCGTTATCAACTCTTTCAACTGCTGCATGAAACCACGTCCATTCAGTCTCTTTTGTGACCTGCCAGACAACATGCTTCACCAGCCAGCGCTCAAAAGGAAGATCATAGCGATCATGATAGAGAATTTCATCTCCAATTCTGGGTGGTGTCTGCATTGATAACGTTCGCACGAGCTGGTTACCAACATATAATCTTCCCTGAAATCGTTTCTCTTTAAATTTACAACCATTGGTTTGTCGTGACGCTTCCATATTCCCTCCATTTTTTGCTGGTCCATCTCCAAAGTGAAGATTGATAGGACCCCCATTTCTCATGAACATTGTGTCAATTTTCAGAAACTGATTTCATTGTATCAGCTTGCCTTCCGTTCGCTTTGACGAGAAATTTTACACAATGTTCACCAAAGGCCAGCAGATATGATCACATCAATCGTGTCCACTCCCCGAAATATCAACAAAAATTCCGTTTGGTGGAAACGGGTCATGTATATGTTTTTAGGCAGCCTTCAGAGAGTTATCCGAAATGCCTGGTTACACCAAAATTGAGCTTAATGCCGAAACTCCATGGCACTTTGTATTACTGAATCAAGATCAGTTAAGGGGATTTCATCCCTGTCTCGAAAATTGATGCACCCTCTTCCGGTCTTAATGGTGCCATGTTTGTCTTTGAACTCAGCTATATGTGCAAATGAACAGGTATACAGGGAAATATAACTTTTCTGATTTGCAAGTGCCACCCACCCCTCGGCAAATTCATAGGTAGGCATTTTATAGCGCATTGATTCTTTGGCTTTCAGATAGAGGATCTTAATCCGTTTTCTTATAGACTCAAATCGAGATTTTCTAGATTTTGGAATGTTCGCTAAGTATTCTGTTAATTCCATGACGTTATTGTTTTGGGGACCATAACATACCAACGTATTTGGCTTTGCCAGATTGGCGAAGCAACTTTGGGGTTTTATTGTGGTTGTTGACTTAAAAGAACTGCACAGTCTGCCAATTCCAGTTGATTTTTATGTTAGGCCAGCATATTCTTGGCCTATCCTACCTATACCTGACCTGCTCCACGTCCTGGCCAAACCATATCTCGGGTTGTCAGATAACCCCAATTGTTTCCATCAGCAGTGGCGCAGACTAGTCTTCATATTGTGTCTTACAACTGTAGTAGCCATTTTTTGCTACCGCCTGATATGCTGATTTCATTGATTGTATGGTCGCTATATTTAACTGCTCTGGAATCTGCAACAATCATAGAAATTGCTCGAAACGCTGGTGGTCTTTTGGCCTATTCTAATCACCAAATCGACATTAAACTACCAAATGACAGAAAACTGTCTGGCAATCGAAGAAAATGTCCTATGATGAATCAGCCTGGCGAACACAAGCTAAAAGGCTGGAAAAGGAGCGCAGTGTGCTTGCTGGTTCATCTACAACTGTCTGTCAGGTGATTTCTTCGATTATAAGATGAAGAATTTCTGCCGGATTGCTCAGCCAAAACTCATTAAACCATTTTGATAAATTTAGGCATCATGAGATTCCCCTTCTTTTCAGCGTCAACTCATATCATCGTTTATATTGAGATAATTTCAACAAGATTACATTTTATCTGAACGCGCTTTTCATTCATTTCGACAATCATCCACACAACTTGCATAATTAAGCGCAGAGACATTCTTCTCATTTTTCCAGACGAAGAACATTTTTCTTAGATGTTTTTAATAGGCAATAGATTACTGCAACATTTGGTTATGAGCAAACATCATTTGTCAAGCTGATGACACCTTGTTTCTCTTGGAAATTCGAACTACTGTGAATATGGTGTAAAACAAATAACTGTTCTACAATCAAATATTTCACGACAAAAGGACTTAGCCGCGTTTGAGGCAAGCAATATGGACACTGCCGAATCAAGACACCTCGTAACCAGGATAAATGAGCTTGAGAAGGAGTTGGAAACCTTAAAAGTTACAAGCCAAAACCAGATCAAAGAGAGTCTCTCCAAATACCAAAGAGTTATTGATGCCACCTCAGAGGGGTTCCTGGAGCTTGATCCTGATTTCAAAATCGTTGATTGCAACGCAGCCATTGAAGAATTACTCGGTAAAAACAAAAGAACCTTATTGAATCAACACGTAGACAGTCTCTATGATAAAAATAGTATTTTCGTACATTTTGCCAGCAGGGATCACTTAAGTTTTGAAGCAAACTTTTCCACCTCTTCAGGAAAATCACTCCGTTTACTTTTTAAGCGCAGCATCCTCCGAAACACGGAAAGCAGGCAAAGCAGCTATCTTGTTTTTTTCACGGATCTGACTGAACTGAACAAAGCGCAGGAAGCGCTGAAAGCAGCAGAAGTTAATTACCGAAAGATGTACAAGCATGCCGTGCAGGGAATGTATCAATGTACCCTTGAAGGTCGTTTTCTTAGAGTCAATCCAGCTTTTGCCAAAATCTTCGGATTTAAGAATACCTCTGAACTTTTAGATCATAGAGGGGGTGTCAACAGCCTTTATAAGAATCCGCAAGACCGTCAGGTCCTTCTTTCTACTCTACGTGAGCATAAAATATATACAAATTATGAAGTGGAGATGCAAAGATGCGATGGCAAATCGATCTGGGTACTTATCAATGCCAGGCTGACCGAGGACGCAAAGGGCACTCCATTTATTGAAGGGATACTCATCGACAATACGGATAAGAGATTTGCCGAAGAGAAACTGCAAATCAGCAGAGAGCGATTCCGCTACCTGGCAAACCACGACGGCTTAACCGACCTGTATAACACACGCTATCTATATAAAGCGCTGGATAAACTGATTACCAAGAGTAAACAAAACATGGAGCCTTTTTCACTCGTTTTTCTCGATATGGACAACTTCAAACATGTTGTCGATACGCACGGCCATCTAAACGGAAGCCAGGTATTAAAAGAGGTCGCCCATACCCTTCAGGCAGGTTTACCTGAACCAGCTTTTGGAGTAGCCTACGGAGGAGATGAATTTGTGCTCGTTCTGCCTAAAACCGGAAAAGCAGGTGCCCTAGAACAAATCCGTATGATACGAAGGATTATGAAAAAAACAGTCTATCTCGAAAATAAAGGACTGCAGGTAAAGATTTCAGCCAGTTTTGGCATAGCTACTTTCCCGGACGACGCCAACGATCGAGAAGACCTCCTTTCGCTTGCAGATGAGGCCATGTTTAGAATTAAGTCGCGAGGCAAGGATGCGGTCGGTTTAGCACAGCACTAGATTGAGCAGTTCCGACTTGATCTCGTCCCAGAAAATTGGACAATTGTTTAATGATCAGATGATTGCAGGCAATGAGTAAGACCAAATAACCCTATTGAACCACTTGCAAAATGATGATTTTCGTTCAACCTCAGCGTTATGCTTAAATTTTTATCCTCGGAATATCAATTATATGCCTGCGGTAAAAATTTTTCGCATGCCTTGACTTTGAACGAAAATCATCATTTTGCAAAAGGCTTCTCTGAATATCAATTAACCGAAATTCACAAAAAGTTGGGCATAGGCTGGTTTGAGCATCTTAATAGATCTGGCAATCGTTTCAGAATCTTTTCCTTCTATTGCCTGTCTCAGGGCTTCAAGGGATGCAAAAAGACCTCGCTGTAACTGCTGATATTTTTTGTTCTCAAGATACTTTTGCGGTGCATTTTCCTTGATAACCCCAGCAAGATATTGCAGCACCGCAAGCTGTCCACGTACATCATCAATATCATCTGGTGTAAATTTCTTTGTGAGCAGTCCTTCCATAACTTCATGGTAATTGTTGATATGATCGCTGAAGACAATTACTGAGTTGCGCTGCCGTAATTTGCTGAGTTCTTCTCTTACAGCCTCAAGGGTTTCATGTGCTTCTTCTAATGTACCTTCATCAATCTGAATTCCACTTTTTACTGCTATCTCCTTGATATTCATTAAGGTTTCATTCCATTGAGGATCTGAGCTAAAAATTTCAGGGGGCTGAAGGTCATAGGTCTGGAGTAGCTTATCCCATTGTTTTAGGAACATGCTATTTGCTTTGCCTGACTCTTCTGCATTTTTTTTATTAGTTTGAAAAAGAGCTTTACGATAGGCTGAGTATGCTTTTTCAACATCTAAGCTGAATTGCTGAAAACGATTTTCGCCGGCATAAGAGCATGTTGCTACTCCAAACGTTAAACACACAAATATGATAATTACTTTTCTCATTATCAGGTTCTCCTTATTCTGGTATATGTTTGGTCTTATATATTTTTTTCATGTAAAAAACTAAACTTGATCAGACAATCACTAATGCTGTCCTACTGGGATTGTTGTGCAGGCCGGTGAACGGTGAGCTGAGGAAATGGAATCTCCCAGTTATTTTCGCTGCAGCAATCGACACAACATTTCTGAATAAAACGTTCCAGCCTTTTTAAAACATCCGCCATTCGTCCTTCGAAGTCTGCGATCACTAAAAGGTCAAGTGACGAGGAGTTGGCCTGGAAAAATTCAACTTGGAGATTGAGACAGCTGCTGTCATATCCCTGTTCAACCATCTTCGCTTCTACGTAATCTTTAATGATTGCAGGAATGTTTGAGGTAACCGTCTCCTGTAATCCATAGCTCAACCCAAAGGGCACACGTATCCTGAAATTACGTGAAAGATTTGCAGGACATCCCTGAAGAAAAACCTCTGTGGGATAGATCACTCTTCGTCCGCCTCGCTCAACCACTTCGACTTGTTCATGCGAGAGGCTTACTACCCGAGCCCGCGGAGCTGATCCGACGACCACCCAGTCACCCTTTTTGCAAGGAAACCATGGTTCTTCCTGGTTATAGGGGCGAGAAACGAGACCGATCATTTCCTCAATAGGAAGGCGCAGTTCAATTTTAAGAGACGGATTTACCAGTGTACAAAAAACATTGATGACGTCAACCCTCCAAGGCACCCCATACATGATAAGTCTTTCACCTTCACGCACAGCTCCAAGATTGAGCATTAAGCGTCCCTGTTGCCATAATCTCGGTAAAACCTGACGAATGGTCCAGGCCAGGCCCAAAAAGAAAATAATTGCCATACTCAGCAGAAACCAATCCTCAGCAAGATAAAGAACGAAAAACAAGCCAAGAACGGCAAGAATAACGGACGATACTTGAAATATGATGTAGAGCAGTCGGTTGTTGAAGGAGCGCTGTTCTTTTTGTTTCGTCAATCTAGAGGAAAGAGCGACAATACCACGGTACAATAGTCTGCACAGTAATAGAACAGCGAAGAAAACCAGGACAGAAACAATCAGATAGAGCCCTCTGTTTCTGAAAAAAGTTCGCAAAGATCTACTGGAGCTTTCAACGAGGGAAACCTCCTGATCTTCCAATTGAACCAGTTCCCTTTCGGCCAGTTCAAGCTTGTTACCGAGCCGTTTTGTTGCATTGAGCCACTCGGGTAATAACGCTTTCACCTCTTTTTGTACCTGATTGTCAGAGGTCTTTTCCACCACAGTCTGGAGATTTTCCACCGCCTGAATCGCTGCCGTTTCCAACATTTTCAACTCAACAATCTTGTCTTTCAGGTCGGTTTTCTGTCTGGCCCGGATAGTAAATCTTTTCAGCTCTTTAATTACCGGCTCTACAAGGCTCGCCAGTTCATTTTTCCAACTGAAAGTTTCCGGTTTTTTTTCGGCAAACAATGCCGGCTCAATACCGGTGGCAATACGTTCAAAATCGTTAGTGCTCTCCGAGAGTTGTCTGTCAAGTTGAGCAATCTCCTCCTTGAGAGCATTTTTTTCTGCCTCTGACGTACTTTTTTCAAGTTTATTTTGAGACTGCTGTATCTGCTCTTTCAGGTTTCGCTGCAGCTCCAGCAGAGAAATAAGCATTTCCTGGGCTTCAGTCGCCAGCACAACCACTGCCTGTTCTTTATCACTGGCTGGCGGCAAATTTGATGAATCAGCCCAGGCAGCAAGGGAATAAAAGAGAAAGACAATACAAAAGGCGGCTATAATAATTTTTCTATACATACGGTTCCAGTTGTTGATATTCAGGGAGCCCATTGAAAAAATTACCGAGTACGTAGGATTCATCATGAATGTAATCACATTCTCCAGATTTCCAGAAGAAAAAACTAACGCCTCCAGTAGCTTTTCACTAACAAGAGCGCAAGATCAGCTACTGGTTCATAAAACAATGGTGCGCTATTAAAGAAACCTCTATCAACTGATCAAAATAGTACTGCAGAACATGGCAGCATTCAGATAAGAAGACTTTGAAAAATAACCGCAAGTCCAAGAAATGCCAGAAAACCCATGACATCGGTGACCGTTGTCAGAATAATGCTCGAACTTTGAGCCGGATCTATTTTCAGTTTTTTCATGATCAGCGGTATCGAGCTTCCGGCAAAACCTGCAATAACAAGATTAAGCACCATGCCAAGGCCAATGACGACGCCTAGCCAGGGGTTGCCGTACCAGCCCCAGGCAATTGCTGCAGTTATTAAGCCAATAATAAAGCCATTCAAAACGCCAAGTTTTGTTTCCTTAAGAATAAGTTCGCGAACTCTCTTTGCAGGTATCTCCCGCATAACCAATCCACGCATTACCACTGCAAGCGATTGGGCCCCAGCATTTCCTCCCTGCCCGGCAATGACCGGTAAAAATACTGCGAGGATTGTCAATTTGGCGATGATACCTTCGAACATGGCCACAACTGAAGCAGCCAGAAAAGCTGTTCCCAGATTTATCGTCAGCCATAGAAGGCTCTTTTTCAGGGCGAGAC
>JABDPQ010000558.1 GCA_013042695.1 Desulfobacterales bacterium
CTCCACATCAGTGAGCAGGATCAACTTTTCTGCCTGCAATGCTCCCGCTATTGCTCCTGCCACACTATCCGCATTAATATTGTAAGCCTGCCCATCCTCGCCGACACCAACCGGTGCAATAACGGGAATGAAATCTTTTTGCTTCAAGGTTGTTAACACGTCAGCATTAATTTTCGTTACTTCCCCAACCCGTCCCAGGTCAATAATCTCAGGTGGAGCATTCTCAAGTACTACCTTTTCGGAGCTTACACTGACTTTCATTTTGCGCGCACAAACAAGATCTCCATCACGACCTGAGAGGCCGACAGCCCTGCCGCCGCAATGATTGATCAAGCCGACGATTTCTTTGTTGACCCTACCGACCAAAACCATTTCAACAACATTCATTGTCTCGCCATCGGTTACCCTCATTCCCTGAACATAACTGGGCGTTATCTCAAGTCGATCAAGCAAGAGGTTGATTTGCGGGCCACCGCCGTGGACAATCACGACATTCACACCAACAAGATTAAGGAGGATTATATCCAAAGCGAATTGGCGTTTCAAATTATCGTCAACCATGGCATGTCCGCCATATTTTATGACAACCGTCTTATGACGAAATTCCTGAATATAGGGTAGGGATTCAATCAGGACCTTCGCCCGTTCGATACTTTCTTTCATTCTATACCACCCTCATAGAACAATTACCCAACATTGGCAGCTTGTAATTCTTTTATTTTTTTATTTAGTCGATTGCGAGCTGATTTAGACAAAATCTTGCGGATATCCTAATGACTTGCCGACAGTAAGTAAAGAAATCTTTGGCCTACTTCAGGAGAGCTTCACTTTACTTTCAGCTCATGGTACGTTATAACAGGCTCGGTATTTGCATCAGCATGCACCTTGTCAATCTTTTCATCAGGGAATAATTATGTGCTATTCAAAATTTTATAGTATTTCCAGTATATTGGTTTTTTTGATCTGCGTTGTTACAACAATGCCAGACATGGTAAAGGCAGAATCACCGATTTCTATTGAAGCCGACCAGATGTCTTCGACCGAGGAGACCAATACCGTTCTTTTCACTGGCGATGTCGATGCAAAGCAAGGGGATCTCCGTGTCCGCTCAGATAAGATGACGGTTTACTATACTGATCAGGCGAAAGATGCAAAAGAACAATTATCAACCACGCAGCAGGTAGAAAAACTTATTTGTGTCGGCAATGTCGAAATCACCAGAACCGATTGGCTCGGTACGTCTGACAATATGGTCTATTTTGCAGATAAACGCCAAGTCATCCTCACCGGCAATGCCAAGGCCTGGCAAGGGCAGAACATGGTTGTCGGGGAGAAGATCATTTATTACATGGATGAAGGACGCTCTGAGGTAGTCGGAGGAACTGCAGTCAGTGTCGGTGGAGAAGAAAAGAAAGAGAAAAAATCACGGGTGAAGATGACCATCCTGCAAAAATAACAGCAGAAAAACCATTGATCTAACGGTCCCTTATACTATCATGTCACTGCTTGAGACCAAAAATATTGTTAAAAAATATGGCAACCGTACCGTTGTAGATGGCGTCAGCCTTCAGGTTAACACCGGAGTTGTGGTCGGTTTGCTTGGTCCCAATGGCGCAGGCAAGACAACTTCTTTTTATTCCATTGCCGGTTTTATTCGACCCAATAGTGGCAATATATTATTCGATGGTGAGGTTATTACCAACTTACCGATCCATAAACGGGCACTCAAAGGTATTTCCTATCTGGCCCAGGAACCGTCTGTCTTTAAAAAGCTTACCGTCGAGGAGAATATTCGCATCATCCTAGAGCCGCTTGGGCTCGCAGTCAATTCGATAAACAATCGAATAGATGAGCTGCTTTCCGACCTACAAATCGAACACTTGAGAAACAATAAGGGACATGCTCTTTCCGGAGGAGAGAGGCGACGTGTGGAAATCATGCGAGCTCTGGCTACCCGGCCCCGTTTTATGCTCTTGGATGAGCCATTTGCGGGAATCGACCCCCTTGCCGTAATAGAGCTACAAAAAATTATCTATGGCCTTAAAGATCGTGGTCTGGGAATCCTTATTTCAGATCATAATGTCAGGGAAACTCTGCAAGTGTGTGACTTTGCTTATATCATGAACAACGGCTCTATATTAACAAGTGGAGTGGCAAATGATATAATAGAAAGTGAGGTCGCTCGAAAGATGTATTTAGGTGAAAATTTCAGCATGTAAATCAGTTACTTATGGCACTTGAACTCAGGCAACAACTAAAACTTGCTCAAAAGCTTGTGATGACGCCACAATTGCGTCAGGCAATCAAACTGCTCCAATTAAACCGCATGGAGTTAAGCGATGCACTTCAGGCTGAGATTGAGCAAAATCCAGCTCTTGAAATCGACAACAATCCTGAAAACAGTCAGGATGAACAACAATTCGGATTATCGACAACGGTTGAACCAGACAGTAATCCTGAGGAACAAGACGTCACCGTACACGTAACAACCTCTGATAATCTTTCCGAAGTAAACTGGGAAGAATACGCCAATAATTTCGACAGTAATTTCTCTTTTGCCAAAGAAACGCCGCCTGCCGATGCTCCCAGTCAATTTGATTTTATTTCTGAAAAACCTGGCCTCTCAGCTTATTTGCAATGGCAACTGGCTCATGCCGAACTGGACCTTGCTGAATGGGAAATTGCCCTATTTATCGTTGGTAATTTGAATCGCTATGGTTTTCTCGAGACCAACGTCGAGGAAATCATGGATAGAACACTGTGCACATTTGACGACGCCGACTATATTCTCGAAGTTATCCAAGAGCTTGATCCTCCTGGAATTGCGGCCCGCAATGTCAGTGAATCGCTATACCTGCAGCTCGAACGGGTTGGCATGGGCGACTCGCTTGCTGCTCTTATCGTAACAGAGCATCTCGATCTGCTGGAGACCAGAAATTATAAAATGCTGGTAAGAAAAACGGGGCGCAAACGTGGCGAGATCATCAAAGCAATTGAGTTCATCACTACCAACCTGACGCCTTACCCCGGCCTGCCTTATTCTGACGAGGCTACCAACTACATCGTTCCCGACGTATATGTACGTAAAATTGATGGCGAATATGTGATCAGACTCAATGACGATGATCTTCCTCGCTTAAAGCTGTCCGGGTATTATCAGGATTTGCTTAAAGACAGCTCAACGACAACACCTAAAGAATCACGAGCTTATGTTGTCGACAAGCTGAAAAGTGCTGAATGGTTCATCAAGTCGATTCACCAGAGGCAGCGAACTATCTACCGGGTAATGGAGAGTATCCTCAGGTTTCAATACGACTTTTTTGAACGCGGCCCTGCCTACCTGAAACCTTTGATTCTTCGTGATGTTGCAGAGGATATCGGCATGCATGAATCGACAATCAGCCGGGTCACATCCAATAAATACACCCATACCCCACAGGGTATTTTTGAATTGAAATTCTTTTTTTCTACCGCCATCCCGCGGGAAGGAGGCGAAGCGCTGGCTGCTGAGTCGATAAAAACTCGCATTCGCCAGATGGTGCAGGAAGAAGACAAAAACAAGCCGCTTAGTGATAATGCCATCGCCGAAAAACTTGCTGAGACAAATATAAAAATTGCCCGACGTACTGTTGCCAAATATAGAGAACAAATGAAAATACCGCCGGTCAAGCATCGACGGAATACACGCTGATCAAGTAGGATGAGCATTCTTGAGCGGGTATATTTTTTTCACGATGAACTTATTCGCAATACCTACCCAAATGCCAGCACTTTGATGCGAGCATTTGAAGTTTCAAGAATTACCGCCCGCCGGGATATCGCCTATCTGCGAGACAGATTACTTGCTCCCCTGTCATTTAATCCCCAGAAAAACGGTTTTTACTACTCAGAAGAAGATTTCAACCTCCCTTTTGAGAACAGCCCTCGCATTATCTTTTTACTTGGCATGCTCAATCGATTGGCGGAAGAAACCGGGCTGAGCAATCTGCCAGAAATCATTCAGCTGGAAAAGAAGCTTTCGAAGCTTGTTTCCCAGGAATCAACTCATCTTATTGGTACAATTCACTGCGAATGGATTGAGGTGGAGCATCCCGACCCAGCTATTTTTGATGCGATTATTGAAGCTATTGTTAAAAAGCGCCAATTAAACATGACTTACCGCTCACTCAAACAGAAGCACACCGATAGAATAGTAGAACCGGTAAAGCTGGTAAACTACCAGGGTCGCTGGTATTTATGGGCCTGGTGCACCCTGCGTCACGATCACCGCCTCTTTCATCTTGCCCGCGTCCTCAACGCAACGGTGGGTGAAAAAGCCCAATTTTCACCTGAATCGCTCAGTTCAGATTTAGAACGGTCGTTTGGAATTTTCAAAGGGGCTCCCCGCTATTTTGCTGAGATACTTTTCACTGATACGGCAGCTGAACTGGTGAAAAACCAATTCTGGCATAAAAATCAGATGGTAGAGGAAGTTAAAGAAGGGATTCTTTTTCGTGTCCCAGTGCGGGACGACCGAGAAATCATGATGAAAATCATGCAGTATGGTGCTCAAGCGCGCGTTTTGAATCCACAAGCGTTGGTTGAGAAGATCAGCAAAGAAACAGACAAGATGAGACAACTCTACGATACTATGCCATTAGTAACCCACGAGTCGCTTCACTCAGTCAACCAATAGAGCTTCTGTTTTTCTTATTTAACATTCCCAGCAGTTTGAAGTTCTACCGCCTAGTATGTTAGACTTGAGTTAGGTCCGTTCGCCATTCGTTTTAACTTGTTTAAATACAACTATTTAAAACCTAGCAAAAGGCAGAAAGTCATTCGTGGCCAACAGGGGAATCAAATCAATTACCATCTCGGGTTACGACCTTTCGTATCTTGTCGAAGGTGAGGGTGAACCGGTTCTATTTATACACGGAATTACGACGTATTCCTTTATTT
>JABDPQ010000560.1 GCA_013042695.1 Desulfobacterales bacterium
GAAAAAACAGGATGTTAATGACCGAATTATAGCATGTTATCCGGTAATCGTTTTATTTCGTATACACAGGAAAAATCTCTTGATGAGTCTGGCAAATCAGAATAGATCAGGGATTGACCTATTCTGATTCCTACCAAAAATCTGAGGTTGATATGGCTATCTTCTGTTTTATTCCTGGTATTTTGTGTCTAGTCTCGCTAATGGATAACAAATATAACGTAATGAAAGAAGAAGGACTGGTTTCATGCCAGTCCTTCTTCTGCAGAAAAGAAGTACAGTGTGAGGAGGTACTATCTCTGCTGCACCCAGGTGAAAAGTTAAATATCACATTGGAAGGGTTGTCGGCAATAGGTCAAAACCCTACAAAGTGATAGGTAATCATACTTAATATGAGGAGAATTAATATATATAATAATATGTTACAATTATTCTAAAAACAGCACTATTTTTTTTAAGGGATAAAAAAATCTCAAAATACTCTTATAGCCCTATTTTTCAGCGATGAATTTGCTCTGACCCGGCATTAAGCATCTATTGATAATTTCTGTATCTCTTTTATTGATTGACAGGAATTATCTCCGAGCCAAATAGGTACAGGCTGCCAGTGCCAACCTAATCCCAAAACACTACTACACCGTTCCATTTACCCGTTAGGCAAGATGGTTAGATTTATAAAATCTTCTATTAGTTCTCCGCACCGTAGTCGCTCTCAGATAAGAAAAGGAGGTAGAAGATGAATACTCATAAAAAGATAGTTCAGAGAGCCTTTTTGCTGCTACTTGTTTTTGCTCTGAAACCTATATCGGTTGATGCTAGAAAAGTGGACGATTGTTCAATAGTAATCAATGGTGAAGCCCAAGCAGTTTCATTTATAACGAAAACAAAAGAAGGACAAAATGTGTCCGTTGATGGTGTGTTGATGAAACCAGAGGGGGATGGACCTTTTTCTGGGGTAGTTTTACTTCACGGTTCTGATGGTATTTTTCCACCGTCTTGCTACGAGCCAAAACTTCGCCACTTTGTGGAATCAGGCTATGCATCATTATTAATTGACAGTACCAGTGCCGAACGCCCAACTCGGTGGATGGGTAAATACACCTCTGAAGATCAAGCTCAGGATGCCCACAAAGGCAGGACATTTCTGGCTAAACTTCCTTATGTAATGTCTGACAGAATTGGAGTGGTAGGGTGGTCACGTGGCGGTGCGGCGGCGATTGAAGCAGTATCCAACAACAAAATGACATTCCGGATGGAAAAAGAAGCACCGTTTCAAGCAGCCGTGACGCTTTTTCCCATTTGTTGGAAAATGACCACAGATTTGGAGGCACCGCTTTTAATATTGATAGGTGAAGCGGACTCAATAACTCCCGCTGTTGTGTGCAAAAGAATGACCGTATCAAAAAGAAATGATGTTGAATATCAAATAGTAACTTACCCAGACATTGAACATGTGTTTGATTTTGAAAAAAGTTCGTCTTATGACGAACAGGCAGCGCTGGATGCCTATGTTAGATCCGATAAGTTTTTCGCCAAATACCTTAAAGAATAAGTAAGCAAAGCTGCCCGCACTGAGAAAATGAGCTGGCGGCGAATTTGAGGTTCTATGTAATCATTTACAAAATCAAAGGTGGGCCTCCTTAACCACGCATTTTAAGGCACGCTCTGCTGGGCAAGATTTAACAATTGAAAGGGTATCTGCGAATGAATCTGAAAAAGAATTTCGTTTTAATAATCTCAACTATTCTGTTTTATGGTTTGGTTTTATCTCCACCTTGTGTTTTCCCACAAGAACCTGTCCCTGAAATGCTCAGGTATGGAGCTCCTGGGGTAGGCTATGGTGAAGATCTCCATCCGGGAATTGATTATACAATTCCAATAGGAACGCCGATTCTAGCAGTTTCAGATGGCATTGTTGTTATTGTTAGGGAACCTTGTCCGGATCAAATTTATTGTGGAGGTTTGGCTGTTATTGTAAAGCATTCAGATGACTTTTTTTCATTCTATTTCCATTTATCAAAAACTTTTGTCACTATAGGAGAATCTATAAAAAGAGGAGAGCGACTAGGTTTATCCGGAAAATCAAATGGTGGCTGGCGACATCTTCACTTTGGGCTTTTAAAAAATGTAAAAGAAGGCAGTGGTGCGAAATTTTCACAATCTTACAATCCAAAGAACTATTGGTTAGGAGGAAAACCACAATGTTTTCCTCCGCAACAGGACTATTCAAAATATACAGTTAAGGAAATTACCCATCCTGTGGAATGTGATGCTCCTAAATAATCCAATACATATTTATTTCTTGTCGGACAAACCAGCTGGATGAATAAACATTGCTCCTTAGAGGGTATGAGATTCCGATAACTGCCTAGATTTACCTTATTCCTGACGTGCCGAGATAAATCCACAACCTCGGCATACCAGATTTTTCCTGTCTATCAATCTGGATGATCATCTGAAACAAATAGAAACTAAGCGCAATTGTGGATAAAAAGGAAGAATTTACAGCCAATTCTCAACCACAATACGCTGAATTTTACAAAGCAATTTTTTCCCAGGTAGATTTGTCGAATTTCCATAAACCATGTGGTCCGAAATTGACTACCAAATTCGATTCACCTAAAACCACCATGCTTAACGGATCTAAAAGGGAAAGTCGAATCCAAGAGCCATCTCCATCATCATAGCTCCAGAGTCCATTTATACCGCAATCGACAATGAGTCTATCGCCACCCCAAGAGATCATGCTCTGAGTCTGCCATGGTCCGAATGTCCAACGTTCAATCACTTGGTCAGCTGCTAGAAGGTTCTGAGCAATAAAACATGAAGCAATCAATGTCAGCAGTAGAATTGCTATTTTTGGATACTTCATCGATGCACCTCCAATGTATTACCTATGGACGAATGAAAAAAGTGCCAACCTAAGTAGTTGGCATCAGTTTTTTTACAGAGAAAAAATAACAACTATACCTATCAAGTAAATGGAACAATGTGGCAGTAAGACAAGTTATTGATTTTTCCTGTAAATCGAGGTTGATTGACAGGAATTATCCCCGAGCCGAAAATGTACAGGAATAGTCCTAAGTTGCAGTTTTTCTTAAATGACTGATATTGGCAAAGGATATCTTCTACCCTGGTGATTCTTGGATTGGGTCACGATTCACTGCCTGTGTGTTTTATAAGTGCTACCCAGATTGTTAACGTCAATAATTTGGTAGATCACCACTTTCAGCTATCGCAAGCATGCACAGCCTTCTTTCAATAACCAATTTCAGATATCTGTCTTCAGTAACGATCCTCATTGGCTAAATTTCATCTCATTGATGCGGTTAGAATAAATCCATTTGGGTAATATTTATCCATTGGCTCTTTTTCTTTGTATAGAAATGATCCAACCGATATTACTTTTCTGGATTAATCACCTGAAGCTCAGTGGACCAATTCTTGATGAGAATATGGCAAGATATTGGAATTATATATAAAATAATTATTTAATTATTCTATTAAACTTCTGGCATGTTTATTGAAATCTAGATTTATAGAAATATCACTTTACAAAATCTATTCATAATAGGGGGCATGCTATGAACATGAAGAAAATTACATCAATGACAATGCTCTGGACGCTAGTCGTTCTAATTCTCAACTCCCTGATTCTTTATGTGGTTCCAGAGGGTAGAGTTTCTTACTGGGCTGACTGGCGGTTTCTTGGTCTTACGAAAACGCATTGGGGAGAACAGCACACAACTGTTGGTTTTCTCTTCTTATTTGCCGGTCTTCTACACATCTATTACAACTGGAAGCCCATTCTAGCCTACATGAAAAATAAAGCTCGACAAGTCAAGGTCTTTACTGTGCCAAGCAACATCGGCCTAGCACTTACTGTTATCTTTGTTGTTGGAACTTATTTCAGTATTCCTCCAATGAGCACGATTGTAAATATCTCAGAACATTTTAAAGATGCTGCGGCTCAGAAGTATGGTGAACCCCCTTATGGTCATGCAGAATCATCGTCTCTTAAAATGTTTACAAAAAGAGAAAGTCTTGATTTTGATAAAAGCATGGAACTTCTTGAAGCGGCGGGGATAAAGGTATCTGGCCCGAAAGCGACTCTAAAAGAGATAGCCACCGACAACAACAGTTCCCCTCAGCACATTTATGAAATTATAAAACCGGCTAGCGAGCTGTCCCTGGAGGCAGTTCCAAACACAGGGGCGGTTGAATTCCCAGATGCACCAAAATCAGGTTGGGGAAATAAGAAACTATCTGTTGTTTGCAGTGAATATGGGTTGGAGTTATATGATATCATTAAGAAACTTGCAGATAAAGGAATAAGCGCAGAAGCCGATGCAAAGATTAAAGAAATTGCTGCAGAGAATGATCTTGAGCCAATGGGATTATTCGAGGTTCTCCATGAAATTGTTAATATGACCGTAAACTAAAAGGTAGTCTCTCGGCTGTTCATGAGAGTTGAGTATCTCAAGTGGCGAAATGAACCTTCAGTGTTTGAGACAGACTTAGTTTTTGATTTATTATAATTGCATAATTTATCTATCCATCTTCCAAAAAGGAGATTTCCAGCATGTGTAATAATTTAACTGGAGTTTAGAGTTTCAGCCATACCGTTTGTAACCCCTAGAGGTTTCCGGCGCGGCATAAAAAAAATCATAAAAACGACAAAAAGTTATTGACATAATTAACAATCGGCGGCAGCCGCTCTAGAAGAATAAACACAAAATCTTCTGGAGGCCGCCATGGGAAACAAGGGATACTGCACTATCCCCAGAACCCTGCTTGAATGTATCACATTTCTCGCCAGGGCTCTACCGATTCGTAGCGTACCGACCTTTATTGAGCTGTTGGTTGGGACCATGATTACACCAGCCGGCTTTGTCACCGAAGCCTGGCAACAATCTCGACAGGTTCTGCATCGCTGGTCGCAGATTTTGTCGCTCGCTTATGCCTTGCCGCAGTTAATGGCTATATACTGTAGTGATCAAGTACAGCCCTTGCTGGACTTGACGCCATGGCGAAAGAAACACCGGGTGACAGCAGGATTGGTTCGGCTTGGGCTGCAGATGATTTTTAGCAATGTTAGGGTTCGCGACTGGTGGAACCCGACATGGCGAAAATTCCAGCCTCCGGAACAGGCAAAATGTGTGTCAAAAGATGAAAATCCGAGAAAGGTAACGGATTTTGTCGTATCAAAGAACAATATGGCGGTGGAAAAACCGCCGAGCCACTCAATGGTGGCTGGCTTATGAAACTCTAAACTTCAGATAATTTAATAATCAAAGCTATAACCCTATCTTTGCTTTTCATTTCTCCCAACTTGAGTGTAGCCTTTGATTACCAGTCTATGAGCACGGAAGACTTGAGCACGATTCGACGATCACTTTATAATGCGCCTCAAGAAGAAAGAGATGCTTTCCAAACGGAATGGACCATCAGGATGGATCAAATGACACCTGTAGAAAGACTGCAATATGTCAGTCAAGGAAGTTTAAGAGGACTTGGGTTACACGAAGGTTCTGGTCCTCCCGAAGACGCAGGAGTAAATTCTGGTCGTGAAAATGCCCCTGGTAGGGGTAACAATATGGGCTATGGAAATGGTTCCGGTGGTGGAAGTGTCAACGGAAGCAAAGGAGGAGGTAATGCCAGCGACCGTGGCCGAGGTAACGGCGGTAATGGAGGTGGCAAGGGCCGACAATAAGAAAAACCTTAGGATCTGAAATTCAAATTCATTATGAGGGAAGGTTAAGTCATACTGCGAGAATAAGCCTCACTAACATAGGAAATGTTTGACTTTGTGAATAATATCTCTATCAATATTGAATATCCTTCTACTAGCGAATTTCTTACAAAAGAACACTACACAGCTCATGATAAGTGAACCTCGCTTTTATAACAGCATATTCACACAAGTTGTTCTTATCGTAATCGGATTTACCCTGGTGTCCCTTGTGTTAAGTGTCTATCTCTACCGGGAAAATATGAAAATGGTAGCTATGAAAGAGGTGGAAAACAAGGCCACGATCTTTCTTGCTGCCATGGAGACTCCTGTCCGCAGATTTGTGAGAGATAGGGAATCCAAGAATGTAACAGAATTGATAAAAGAACAAGCAGAGTTTCTAGAAAGTAATCTTAATTTTACAATTATCAGAGTTGTGGTGCAGGACTCTCAGGGGGAAATCCTAGATCATACCAGACAGGAGAAGATAGGGGAATCTTACTCACCCGAGGAACTCCAGAAGGTGATAGCCTCTGGCCGCCCACTGATCAAGCACCAGGTCAAAACCCTCAAGTTAGTGCCAGGGCAACCAGAAATACCGGTCATTGAGGTTATTTATCCGATAAGCAAAGGCAGTAAACAAGGCGGAGTGTTGGCAGTAATTAAGATCATTCTTGATGTTCGGGGCACACTTGAACTGATCCATGCGGAATATAAGCGTTTTAGCCGGCGTATCTTTTTGGGTTTCGCCCTAGCTTCTGTTCTTCTTGTTTCAGGTACACTTTATTTCCTGCGTCGTCAAATTATTACTCCGGTGTTATCAGTCATTGAAGGTTCTGCTATGGTTGCCTCTGGCAATTTAGAGCCTCGCCTTGTCCCTCGTGGAAGTAATGAGATAAGCTATCTGATGCAATCGTTTAATCACATGGTAGATGGTCTCAAGCAAAGAGATCAGATGCGTCAGTCTTTAGAATTAGCAATGGAAGTTCAGCAAAATCTTCTTCCAAAAGATGTACCTAATTTTGAAGGTCTGGATATAGCAGGCAAAAGTATCTATTGTGATGAAACAGGCGGAGATTATTATGATTTTATAGGTTTTGATGAATACACGACAGAAAAAATCGGGATTGTTATAGGTGATGTTTCAGGGCACGGTATCTCCTCTGCTCTTCTGATGGCAACAGCTCGGGCATTTCTCCTTCAGCGATCTGCTCTGCCTGGAAGCATCTCCCAGATAGTCTCAGATGTAAACTTACAGCTAACTAGAGACGTGGCAAATTCCGGCAGTTTTATGAGCATGTTTTATATGGTCATCGATAAAACATGCAAAGGATTAAAATGGGTTCGTGCAGGCCATGATCCTGCTATATGTTACGATCCTCATGATGATGCAATTTCGGAATTGAAAGGTGATGGAATATCTCTCGGTATAGATGAAAATTGGCTGTATGAAGAGAATGAAAAGCCGAACCTTGCAAACGGGCAAATCATTGTTCTTGGTACCGATGGTATTTGGGAAGCTCGGAATCCACAAGGCGAAATGTTTGGTAAAGAGGCTATCTACACCATCATCAGAGAAAACGCTAATCTCAGTGCCAATTCACTCTTAAATACAATCGTTGAGTCTCTTAACAATTTTCAGGATACTTTTGATATTGAAGATGATGTAACCTTAATTGTTGTAAAAATTTTGCCGACTTTTTAGACTCAAGTCTTTTAGTTCAAATTCGATTTGACAGATACCAGATTTGAACAGGTGTTTGTCAGCTCAAATTCTATCCAGATTATTAGGTGTTATAATTTATTCTAGGTAAATGCTTTTCCTGATATCCTGGAGAGTTGTTGTCCATAATTGTTATGGACAAATCTTTTTCAATACAAGTGTAGAGCTGTCCTATCCATCTAGCTGATCGAAATCGGACCGACATATAAGTGTTTCCTGATACACCTTCAAAAAGAAGATTATTCAAACTGTCAATCAACGACGATGTGCAAGAATAAGGTGAATTTGCTGATTTTCATAAATGGTTAACATTACCAAGACGAGTTTCTTCAATTGGAGTGATAGGGACTCGGTAATATATCAGGGCAGTCGCTTAACTTGTGCACCCCACAATTACGACAAAAAGATGTGTGTTTAGTAATGTCTTAACCTATCAACCTGTCAAAAGATATTGAATTGGCGAATTATACGACCCGTCGTATATTCTACGTTATGCTCAAGATGAAACCACTATGAACAACATACCAAAAGTAATGAAAGGCCTCCAGTTAACGGGGCACGGTGGCTTGGATAAACTGTTGTTCCGCAACGATATTCCTGTGCCTACTCCTGGTCCCCGCGACGTACTGATAAAGGTGAGCGCCGCTGGCGTTAACAACACCGATCTCAATACTCGACTTGGGTGGTATTCGAAATCAAACGGAGACAGCAGTGACGCAAGCTGGTCAGGAAATGCCATTCAATTTCCCAGAATCCAAGGTGCTGATGTTTGTGGCGAAGTCGTAGCCGTCGGAGAACAAGTTGATGCCAGTCTCCTTCATAAAAGAGTGCTTGTTGAGCCATGCATTCGGGAGGCCGGCGGCAAGGTCTTGGATCAACCCTGGTACTTCGGTTCAGAATGCGACGGTGGTTTCGCTGAATATACCGTTGTTGCAGCTAGACATGCTCATAAAATCAACAGCCAACTCAGCGGCATTGAACTCGCATCTTTCCCCTGCTCCTATTCCACAGCCGAGAACCTTCTAACCCGGTCCAACGTGAACGCCAACGATGTTGTGTTGGTGACTGGCGCGTCAGGCGGCGTAGGTTCGGCGGTCATTCAACTAGCCAAGGCAAGGGAGGCGCAAGTTATAGGTATTACCTCGCCGTCCAAAATGGACAAGATTTTGAGTCTTGGGGCTGATCGCACGCTTGCGAGAAATGCCAGTCTTTTAAAAGAGCTTGGAAGCAGCTGTGTTGATGTTGTAATTGATATTGTTGCATGCAAGCATTGGGCGGGTTTATTG
>JABDPQ010000562.1 GCA_013042695.1 Desulfobacterales bacterium
GCTAAACCCCAGCCTTGTCCCTTGCTTAATTCTTCTCTATCAGAATCAGATAAACTTTTGATGTCTCTTGTCTCTTGGCCAGCATATTTGGATTTTTGAGACTGACTGGATGCTGCGAGAGGAGCAATTGATATGAATATGGTGAGCAAGATGACATAAGAAATTTTCACACGCATAAGATTTTCTCCATTGATGGATCGCTGTATAATTGTATTCAACTGCGCGATGTGTAATTCATAGATGCAAAAGGTGCGGCTAACCCGAGGTGTAAAAAATAGTAATTATTTGACCGTAGGTATTTGAATTAACATATTTATATAGTCTTGGCCGTGATAGTTAATCGAAATGTCTTCAACGAAAAATTACTTTGGAAACAAATATCGACTGAGGCTACAGACAATTTTATACGGCATCTCAAAAACTGTTTTCAGGATTCCTTGCTGTGCACTTTTTCTGGCGCCACCTATTTTAAAATCAGAATGAAATTTGTGGCCACACGATGGGCAGGCCATCAGCATACCTCCAATATTCTTTGGATACCTCAGCCTTTGGCCACATTTGGGGCATACTTTCTCGGTAGAATTAGTCATCCCATGAGTATAACGCTCTCAAACAAATTTAGCTGCAAAAGTCGAGATCCAGCCCACAATGATTACTATTTACGTCTAAACAGGTCGTAACAGGATGGCATTTTTAAGAGACGATTTCTAGACGAAGTCGCGAGGGAGATCGTGGTCCCAGTTCTTAGAAAAAACACGTTTGTCCCCTTCATAGGCGTCAAGCTCAGCCCGAAGTAAGAATAATTGTTTTGATGAGCTCAAAACAGTTCTGGTTACGGTGCGAATGGACCAGCTCCCACGGCTAAAGCTTCTTTCCCAGAGAGTTTCACCTTTTACAGAGTTGAAATCATCACCGTGATAGGAATACCACTCCTTGGCGCAGCGGCTGATAGTAAGATCGATCTCTTTGATATACTGCTTACCTTTGTCGTTAACGACTTCTAGGGTTGACATATCTTTTGCAAGATCCCTGATTACATTCCATTGATGCCGTTCAGGAGTTATAATCTCAACCCTCATTGGCGGAGCGGCTTCGGGAGGTTCCAGCGAGTGAAGGGTATCATCCTCGATGCGGAGTTTTCGAACCGGAAGAAAAAGTTTGCTTTTACCCGTATAGACAAGAAGTTTGACAGCTTCCGGGGGCGGCCAGGCCATTGGCCAATAAGAAGAGGAAACTGCCACACGTAATCTGTGGCCAGCCGGAATCCTCTGAGCTACATAGTTCAGTTCCACTTTGATAGTATATCTTTTGCCAGGTATCAAAGCCTGTGGTTGTTCGTGGCCGTTTCGGTGGGTAAGATTCAAAAGACCATATGTGAAACGAGTAGCTTTATTATCAGGAGCAATATCGGAAAGCCGAACGGCAATCATCCCTGCCGGCTTATTTGCTTCAAGCTCCAATTCAATTCTGGGGGCTCCTAGTATCTCCAAGGGATTATGCAACGGATCACTATCGTAGACCAATGCTCCGCCGTCTTCATGTCGTTGATCATAGGGCAGGTCTGGTGCGGAGGCATATGAACACCATTTTCCAGCAAAGAGACCAAGACCCAGAGGAGATTGCAGGCTTCGACACTCTTCAGAAGTTTTTTCCTCGACACTTGCGAGCGTTCGCGCCGGCGTCAACCAATAGACGTTCTTCTTCGTTTGAAGAGACGGCCAATTGGATTCTGCGATCCATCTCCCGGGGCGTAGATCATAGCTCGTTGTTGGAGGAGCACTGTCTTGTATCCACACTCGCAACATCGGTTCATCCATTACTCCAGTTTCGATGTCTTTAAGCCACTTGTCCCACCATCGAACTGCCTCTTGCAAGAAACCTATAGCGGGGCCGGGCACACCAACATGAGGATAGTTGTGTCCCCATGGCCCTATTAGCCCTTTACGCGGTACCTGCAATCCTTCAAGAAGGCGAAAAACTGCATTAGAATACCCGTCAGCCCAGCCACTCACCGCCAATACAGGACACTTCACGGCAGAGAAATCTTCGCAAATAGATCCATGTCTCCAATAGTCATCTCTTCTTTGATGCTGCAGCCATTTCTCAAGCCATAATCCACTCTCTTGCAATCGCTCGAACCACATATCACGCCAACGTTCACCGACAATCTCCGGGTCCGGAGGACAGCTGTTATAGGAAAACATCGTGGATGCCCAGGAGAGATTATCTCCAAGAATACAGCCACCCATGTGATGAACATCATCGGCAAATCGATCATCAGTTGAACATACAGTGATAACTGCCTGGAGCTGAGATGGGGCCAACGCAGCAATTTGCAGCCCATTAAAACCACCCCAGGAAATACCCATAATTCCTACTCTTCCGTTGCACCATGTCTGTTTCTCCAACCACTTGAGGACGGCAACACCATCATCAAGCTCCTGCTGCAGGTATTCGTCCCGGAGAATCCCGCCAGAGTCACCGCTTCCCCTGAGGTCAACTCTTACTCCGGCATATCCGTAGCCGGCAAAGTAGGTGTATATTTGGGTATCACGGCTGCGCATTGCATCCCTCTTACGATAAGGGATGTATTCAAGTATTGCGGGAACTGGCGTGTTTTTCGCGTCTTTGGGTAACCAGATTCGTGCAGCGAGCCTTACTCCATCGCTCATTGGTATCCAGACATTTTCAATTCTTCTAACCTCATGCTTGAATGTGCGTACAACCTTCATTTAGCTTCCTCATCATGAACAATGTGAAATGTCAGAATTGACATGGCTTCCCGGTATCTTTTCACAAGTTCGTTGCTGGAATCAGCTCCTAAGAACACATCGGCAATCTCATAACTATAGCTATCCTGATCTCGCAGTTCAGACAAGCGGGTTCCTGCATTGACATTGATGACTACCTCCGTTCCCTCAAATCGCTCTTTTAATCTGGCAATTTCTTCCTTGCTGGGAACCGCGACAACCCTGCCATCCTGATGGCACCGTAACATGAACTTTGCAGCAGTACTGTAGCGCCCCTGCCGATAGGGGAATTCAGGTTTATTCCCTAGGGCAATATCAATCATTACATCGTGGTGATACTCACCATCTACCATTTTGAAGAGCGGACAGTGAGATTTGGAAATACGTGTATTGATCTCCAACAAATGTATCGTGTCATTGAAGTTATTCCAGTAGAATTCAATATTGAAGGGCCAATTGTCGTACCCGAGATGCGTAATGACTCGTGCGGTTGCTTCAATCATTCGCTGTTGTACGTCATCAGGCAAAGTTGATGGATATTGGTAGCGGGAGAAACTTGTCTGGTGTTCGCCCTCCCTGATAGAATCCACGACACCATATACCTGTACATCTCCGTTATGCACATATCCCTCCAGTGTACATTGGTATCCTTTAGATATTAATCCTTCTGCAATGCAATGGTAGCCATCAATTTTCTTCATTGCCTCAGGGAGATCTGCTTGATCGAGGATAAAATTAAACGGTTCGGCGTACCTGCTGATACATTTTTTAATCACGCTAAGCGCGGTTTCAAATTCACTTTCATTACGTATCAGAAACCCTAGATAGGAAAGAACAGATTTTACCGGCTTAAGCCAGAAAGGATAAGCCAGTTTACACATTTTCACTGTATTGTTTGCATAAGGATCAATACCCTGAAATGGCGGAATCAATTCCGGCACAACCTCCATCTGCTTCTGTCGGCTCCAGTATTTATGCTCACACATGAGCACACCATTCAAACTTGGCCCTCTGAGGCCATGCTGCTTTTGTAAGATAGGTAATAATGTGCTAACAGGAAAATCCC
>JABDPQ010000563.1 GCA_013042695.1 Desulfobacterales bacterium
TTGAACAGCTGTCCAATGACGAGCAGCTTCCATTTAGACGTCTTCTTTTCAATCAGTATCTCCTTCAGGGAAATATCACCGCTGCCGAAGCCGTGATTGAAAAACACCAGGAGGCCTTTTTGGCTACCGGGGCAAGAGGAACACTTGCATTTTTAAAGGGACAATATAGCCAAGCCGATGAATATTTTAATGAAGATTTACAAAACCTAACGGCCATAAGCGGTAAAGAAACCGTTGCCTTTTTTGGCTTGCCGGGATTGTTTTATATCCTTTCAAGCATCAGGAAAAAAGATCGAACTTCACTGCACTCCATTGCCAGACAGATCAGTGTGGCACTGACACTTTTTGAAAAAAGCGAAGAAAGCGAGGCATATACTTTTTTAGCAGCGGTCGTAAACAACCAAATCGATCAACGAATCGTAGAAGATGAAATTAGACTCTCTGAAGATTACCCTCCCAATAGCATCACTGTTCTCTTTGCCGGCTTAGCTCAATTCTGGCTCAATGCCTCCCTGGAGCCAGAGATTGAGACAGAAATAAGAAGTTTCTATCTCCACTCACGCCGTAGCAACTACGATTTTTTCACCCTTGCTCTCGGTGATATTCTCTCGAGGATTTCTCCTGACAAGAGCACATATATCAAAGAAATAACAGCTATTTCAGCTGTCTCAGGTCTCAGTCCTTTTATTGATATCCTGGAGCCGGAAGAGCCTTGGAAGCGTGGTTTGCAAGCCCTCATTAACGTGTCCACAAACGCCATGAAGGATTTTCCTGTTCAGGATATCAGGTTAGCATGGCTGATTGCCTTTGATAGTGGCGATCTCATTGTGCGTCCGCGAGAACAGAAACGTTCGGCTGATGGCTTATGGAGCAAAGGGCGCCCTATCTCTCTTGCCAGACTGCATTCAACCAGCAAGCTTCCCTATCTTACCCTCCAAGATCGGAAAATATGCCTGGCAATACAAAAAGATGATTCCGGGGACAGCCAACCTCTGTACACCTTTAACAATGAGAAGCTTCTGCCGGCACTTGTCGGTCACCCGCTGCTTTATCTCAATTATTCGCCTATTACACCTGTAGAGTTTGTCTCCGGCGAGCCGGAGCTGCTGGTTGAGGAACGTGAGGCTTATCTGCACATTCGCTTTTCTCTGCCAGTATCTGATGAAGATGTTGCCTTGCTGCAGGAAACACCCACCCGTTTCAAAGTTATTAAAATCAATGACGATCATCGCCGCATTGCTCAAATAACGGGTAAAGATGGTTTGACGGTACCAATTGATGCCAGCGAGCAGGTCCTCACGGCCATTGGCAACATTTCATCTTTCATGACCGTACACTCGGCAATAGCTGCCGACACCTCCTCACCCGGAACTCAGGATATTTCAGTTGTTACAGCAGATTCGACTATCTATATGCACATGCTTCCTTACGGAAGTGGGTTCAGACTTGAAATGTTTGTCAAACCATTCAAAAAAGGAAATCACTACCTCAAGCCAGGACAAGGCGTAGAAAACATTATGGCAGAGGTTGGCGGAAAACGCCTGCAGACAAAACGCAATCTAGCCGAAGAAGAGCAGCGAGCGCGAGAGATTGAGGAACTCTGCCCCATTCTTGATTTAGCCATTGACCTTGAACAAGAAAATGACCGGGAATGGCACCTTCAGGACCCTGATGACTGCTTACAGGCACTTTTGGAACTGCAGGAGATCAAAGACCGGGTAATCATAGAATGGCCAGAAGGAGAGAAACTAACCGTCACCCACAAGGCCTCTGTAAAAAACCTTAATCTGAAGATCCGAACCAATCGCCAAAACTGGTTCAGCATGAGCGGCAATCTGGTTATAGACCAGGAACGTGTTATCGACCTGAAAGATCTGCTGGCACGCATTAACGAATCTTCCGGACGTTTCATTCAAGTAGGCGAAGGTCAATTTATTGCCCTGACACAGGAGTTTAAAAAACGGCTGGAGGAGCTGAATAGTTTTGCCAGCGACCAGGAAAGTGACGATCCTGCGGAGATCTTGATTCACCCATTGGCCTCCCTGCCGCTTGAAGATTTGGCAGATCAGGCTTTGACTAAAACTGACAAAGGTTGGAAGAGCCAACTCAATAAAATCCGGGAATCTCAGTCATTCAAGCCGGAACTGCCTTCGACACTGCAGGCAGAACTTCGTGATTACCAGCTCGAAGGATACCATTGGCTTTCCCGCCTGGCACACTGGGGTGTTGGAGGTTGCCTTGCAGATGACATGGGACTTGGCAAGACAATACAATCACTGGCAATACTTTTAAAACGCGCGTCTTGTGGGCCCTCTCTTGTTGTTGCTCCTACTTCCGTCTCAACGAATTGGATTACAGAGGTCAGCCGCTTTACTCCGACATTGCGGATCAAACAACTCTCAGGCAAAGGCAGGGCGAAGATAATCAAAGGACTGGGAAAATTTGATCTGCTCATTACTACCTATACTCTACTGCAGCAGGAGGTTGAAAACTTGTCACGGGTTCCCTGGCAGACCATCATCCTCGATGAGGCTCAAGCCATCAAAAATGCAGCGACCAAACGATCTCAAGCGGCAATGAAACTTAACGGTTTTTTCAAACTGATTACAACAGGAACCCCGATAGAAAACCATTTAGGTGAGCTTTGGAATCTGTTCAACTTTATCAATCCTGGTTTGCTTGGCTCTCATAGACAGTTTAATGAGCGCTTTGCAATTCCCGTTGAGCGTTTCAATGACAGAGATGCCCGCCTGAAATTAAAAAAACTTATTCGTCCATTCATCCTCAGAAGGATAAAGTCTCAAGTACTCGAGGAATTGCCGCCTCGCACTGAGGTGACCCTTGAGGTCACCATGAGCAGCGAGGAGATGCATTTCTACGAAGCGTTGCGGCAAAATGCCCTGGAGATTCTCGAACGATCTTCGGAAAATAAAGGCAGACACCTCCAGATCCTTACCGAGATCATGAGACTTAGGCAGGCCTGCTGCAACCCGCGTCTGATTTCCAGAGACAACTCCATACCAAGCTCTAAACTTGACGTCTTCTCCTCAATCATTAGCGAACTGATTGCCAGCCGGCATA
>JABDPQ010000567.1 GCA_013042695.1 Desulfobacterales bacterium
GGGATTCAATGGCCGGGTTACCATCGATCGATTGGCGCATGGTGTCGGAGCAGGAAAATTCTACGACATGGGTGTCGTCGGTAAAGAGGTCGACGTTTTTGTAAGCCTTGAATTACTGAGCAATTGACGGGCACTAGCGATGCGGGATGATCGATCAGAACGATCAACTGCTATCTACGGTTTTGCATATTTCACTGAAACTTTCTTCAGTTTAACCTTGATTATACCAGAGAGTAATTTGTAAAAGTAGTTTGATATTCAAAATACTTGACCTTCGATATTGTTTTGGTAATATCCATAAAATCTTATTCGGAGGCAGTTTAAATGGAAGTTGAAACACTTTTAGCAGCGGCAATACAATCGAGCTTCATGCTCGGTCTTATCCATGGAGTCAATCCTTGCGGTCATTCCTGGCTGGTTTTGGCTCCTTTTGTATCGGCCGAGAAGAGCGGTCAGAAAGTAACCATTTTAACAATTGCATTTTTAGCAGGCACTGCACTGGCCTGTCTTGTCCTTGGCGCGAGCCTTGGCGCTGTATCGATGCTTATTCCTTCGTCAGCAGGAATCTGGGTTGAGGGAGGCACCTCACTGATTCTGTTGGTAATTGGTCTCCTCCTACTCTACAACCCACACATTCTGCATTCCCATGATCACGACCACCACCATGATCACCATCACTCTGAAGTAACCTGCTGTGGACATTCAGATCAAAAACAGAAAGAAGGGTTGGGAGAAAGGTTTAAAACTGTATTGAAAAATCAGAAATCAATGCCGATAATGCTTTTTGGTATCGGATTTGTGAACATGATTGTTCCCTGCCCGACGGCTGCAGTAATGTATGGCTATGCGCTCAATTCAGGCAGTACCTCAAATGCCACTCTGGTGTTTGGCGTTTATGCAATATCGACGGCAATTGCCGTGGGGGCAGTAATCTATCTGCTATTTAAAGCTACCAGTTTGGCAAATTCATTACAAAAAGACTGGGTAGAACCACTTGTGATGAGACTTGCCGGTCTGGTGATAGTCGTATTCTCTGGATATGGCTTATATACATTGATGAGTTGAATAGCTGAGGGCTGGAGAATTATGAGTGTTTCTGATTTATCACATAAATTCATGGAGTTTTACGACAAATTATCATCCTGGGAACATTCTGTCGTTAAAGAGAGCGGTCTCTCACCGGCTCAAATGCATACCATTGAGGTCATTGGTCATCATCAAAATCTGATGATGAGAGAATTAGCGGATCGGCTTGGGATCACCACGGGCACTTTGACCGTTGCCGTGGACAGGCTTGAAAAGCTCGGCATGGTAATGCGTAAACCTCATGAACATGATCGAAGAGCCTGGCTCGTTGTGCTAACCAAGCAAGGAAAGAAAATGTATGAACAACACAACAAGTACCACGAAGAATTTACCCAGGAAATTTCACATGATTTGACTAATAAAGAAATCAAAACGCTTTTCCAACTAATGGACCGTATTCTACAGCGAATGTAGCAATAAAAGGCAGTTAACATGAAGGCACACATTTCATCACGAGGCTCCTACATTATATTTTTCGTTACATTGGTAATAGTTTGTTTATCAGTGAATGCAGTTGTAGCGCACGACTGGATGGCGCCCAAAAAGGAAGCCAAAAGAATCAATCCAATTAAATTGGACCAATTATCAATAAATCGTGGCAAAAGTGTTTACTTCAATGATTGTACCATGTGCCATGGTGTAAACCTTGAAGGTATGAAATCAGAAGAAACTGGACTAGAAATGGATACACCGAATCTAAAACAGCGGCTGACTACACATACTGATGGAGATTTTTTCTGGAAAATACAGAACGGCAGAAAACAAACCTGGGATGTCATCAATTACATAAGAAGCGAATCTAAGTGATAATTTTAGCACCGCTCACTGCGTTGTGCTCGGACTCACTGAAGCTCGCCGGTAAATTTCATTTTAATATTATCACTTCAAAGATTCTTGTTTCTCATAAATTAACTAACTGAAGGTGCTTCCTGTATCTCTTCAAAATCGCCTAACTATTTGAAAACTATGCATACAGGGTATGAAAAGCCTGACCTTCACAGGAAGAACGTAATTTTAAAAACTGATCGTTGAGTTTAATATTGCCGGAGCGAAGATAATCCACCTTGATACGTATCAAATTGTACACCTCAGAATGATTGACAATCTTTGATCGGAATACACTCAAGAAGTAATTTATGTTTTATCTATTATTGAACAACTTTCATTATCAGTGTAATTTTTTCTTGGAAAGATGGAGACGATTGGTCTTTAGTCAGCAAGTACATTTAAAGTCGATATTCTAACCTTTAGCTAATAAAATGTATTAATAAGTTTGTTAATTTATGTAGGAGTTAATAATGTTCAATCGAGAAACTTTTTAATAATGAAATGCCTTTTTCCCTTATGAGGTTACCATGCCTTTTATTAATTCTGATGGAATTGGTATATATTACGAAGATATAGGTTCAGGTGTTCCGGTCCTGTTTGCCCACGAGTTTGGTGGTGACCTGAAGAGCTGGACACCTCAACTTCGCCATATTTCCAGATATTTTCGCTGTATAGCTTTTAATGCCCGGGGCTATCCACCCTCTGATGTACCATCCAGTCAAGCCGCTTATAGCCAGAAGATTGCCGGTGACGATATGGCTCGTTTAATGGCTGCTCTTGATATCAGCGATGCTCATATCGTGGGCCTATCAATGGGCAGTGTTACAGCCCTAGACTTTGCGTTGCGTTATGAGTCTCTTACGCGATCGATTACTTTATGTGGCTGCGGCTATGGCTCAAATGCAACAGGACGCGCCGAGTGGTTGCAGAGTAATGCTGAAATGGCCGATACAATCGCATCCGACCTCAAAGCCGTGGCAGTAAATTATGCAAACGGCCCTACGCGTCTGTCATTCAAACGCAAAGACCCGATCGGTTGGCAACTCTTTCTAGATGCTCTACTTGAGTTGGATCCTCTCGGCGCTTCCATGACACTACGTGGTATTCAGGCTAAACGTCCATCTCTTTACAAACTCGAGGACAAGATAAGAAAAATTCTTATGCCGGTTATGATAGTGGTTGGTGACGAAGATGAACCGGCATTGGAACCTAGCCTTTTTCTCAAACAGACGATACCTAACGCGGCACTTTGGGTCTTTCCTCGCACGGGACATGCTGTAAATAATGAAGAAGCGGATCTGTTCAATCGTGCTCTATTAGATTTTCTGATAGGCGTGGACAAAGGACGCTGGTGATGAAGAAACGAAACAGTGATTTGAAATAGAACTCGGGAAAGAGTGTGACCGCAGAGGATGAGCAAAAACAAGAATTTAATATCAAACACTTAGAGGCGTATTCTCGGTTTCTGAGCTAAGGTTAACACATAAATATGTAGAGCAAAAGCTCATAGATTGGTCATTAATTTTCAAAAATTCTTGGATATTTGTTTCCAAGATTATTTATATCGGCATGACAGGAACAGTCCTAACTACTTTTTTTTCTGAAATTATTGATATTTACAAAGGGTATCTTCCCTAACTCACGCATTGCAATAGAATCGTATACAATCAAACTAGAGACGATTTGTCGACTGAACAATAAATCTGAGCGGAAGAAGCACCTCCTGTCACTCTAATATCAGGATATTTGACCATCACTGGGTTTCATTATTGTTGCAAAAGAGCACGTTTCCTAAAGAATTCAGCAACGAATGTACCAACGGTCATCTGAATGAGTTGGCAGATGATCGCCGGAATAAATGCCATGGGGTAGTCATGGGCAAAGTACCCTGCCCAGACTATATAGGTAACGGTCAGAGTTTTCTGGGATGTGTGTATAGTGAAAGCGGTTATTGATGGTCTCTCTAGTTTTAGTAGATTTGCAATACCGTAGTTGATAAAAAGCATGAAGAAATGGAGGAAGGTCATGAAGACAATAATGCTGATCATGGCTGTACCTGCCTGATTAAGATTATCAGCTGAGCTGCTGACTGCTCTGAAAATAATCAGAATGATTATGCAGGATTGAAATACCGAAAGGGGACTGTTAATCCGTTGAATTACACTTTTTATGAAAGGCCTGACGATCTGACCTAGGATTATCGGCACAAGAACTTTTAAGATAAGGCCGCCGACCATTTTAAGGACTGGTAGTTCAATCTTACCTCCGATACTCAACAGTATATTGAGCATCAACGGAATGGTAAAAATAGCCAGAAAGCTGGTCAGTATACAGATGCAAAGGGAAAGTGGTACGTTCCCGCGGGCTATTGCAGTCATGATGGTACCGGATGATACCGTCACAGGACCTACCCCGATAATACAGACACCAATAACAAACTCATAAGGCAGAACCGGCAGTGCCATGAGCCAGGCGAGCAGTGGATACAGAATGAGGGAGGAACAGGCCGCTGCGACAGGAGCTCTAAACTCCTGTACCTGTCTGAATATACTGCGAGTTTCGAGATAGAGGCCAGTGATGAAAAAGGCCAAAAATATCCCGACACTGAAGAATCCGTATTTATTGAGCGTATCACCCCACTCCGGGAAAAAATAGGCTAGTACAGAGGCCCCGGCTATCCCTATAAGAAACCATTGTTTTAGCAAAAAATGACCCACTAATACGCTCCGATAATAATGTCATATCTGACCAAGACCATTCTTACAGGATGTTGAGCGGTCATGCAAAGAATAGTAAAACGTGGTCAGCGGAAGCCCTCAGGCTTACTATGGTATCCCTTTATTGCTATTGTTCAACCACAAGAGGCGTATCCAGTGTCAACAATTCCGTGTCGGTAGCCGTATTGTTATCCCAACGCAACATGACAAATGATCCCGACTCGTGCAGGACCATCCGTGGAGCATGCCAGATATTAGCGTTATAATTTACCGATTGTCCCCCCGTTGCTTCAAAAGCAAGGCACCTGGCAAGATCAGGTGAACCGTCATCGTATGACGGGCATACCAGCACCAGGTGGCGGGTCCCGTTGAGTGGGACGAAAATCTGGTGAGAAAATGGGTGTCGCTCCAGTTCCTTCACTTGAACGGGATAATGAACCGGTTCCAGGCTCATATAAGTAATGTTTGCCTTTGCATCTGGCCTCAGATTATCAACCTGTGCTGCCCAGGCCTCTCGCTCAGGCACATGACCATTACCCATCAAAACCTGGCCATATGGAGCAAATGCTTCGGGAGTAAGACGTTCCAATTGTAATTTCATGACCTACTCCTTTCATTGTCCGCCAACGGCAGAGCTGTATTATCTTCTAACCATTGAGCAACCTGCAACAATGTTGAATCCTTTCCCCTTGCACTCACAAGCTGCAGACCAAGCGGCATCCCGTGTGCACCCTTGAGTACAGGCAAAGAAATGGTCGGCACTCCACAGAGGCTCCAGAGTGTACTGAATATTGGACTGCCCATTGCTTCGAGTCCCTCAGGTGCGTCTGATGGTGTAAGAACTGCACTAAAGTCTTTAAGAACATGATCAACACTCCCGGCGATCTCAGCTGAGAGGTTCTTAGCATCGAGGTACTCTATGCTTGATATCTCCCTCCCCTCATCGATCATTCTCAACAGTATAGGGCTGATTTGACTTCGATGTTCATCGTATAAGCTTTCATAGTTGTGAGCCATTTCACAGAGCATTATCGTGTGATGACAAGCGACAGCCTGATTACAGATCTCAGTGAGGTCCAATTCAACTATGTTTGCCTTTAGATCATGAACATAGGCTAGAAACACATCTTTTGCTGCCGATGTTGATTCTGACCATACCGGTGTCTTGGCGAAAGCCAGGCGGGAGGGGGACTGATCTTTTCTCATCAACAGGGCAAAATTAAGATTAGGCCACGGAAGTGTATCGCTGTAACACTCCTGCCTGCCTGTTAACACAGAAGCCAGTAACGCACTGTCTCCAACATTTCTGGTAAACACGCCAACCTGATCAAGACTTGGGGCCTGCCTAAGTATGCCAGACCAGGGTATCATTCCAAAGGTTGGTTTATAACCAACAACTCCACAGAAGGAGGCAGGCCCAATTAAAGAGCCATTTTTCTGCATACCTGTCGCCATCGGAACCATCCCGGAGGCAACGGCTGCTGCCGAGCCACTAGACGAGCCTCCAGGCGTTCTAGCAGGATCATGCGGGTTTGTCGTCTTGCCAGGTGTATAAACCGCCAATTCAGCTGTAACTGTTTTCCCCATGATGACAGCTCCAGCGTTTCGAAGCCGCTCGATTGCTAACGTATCCTGCTCGGGGCGCCTGTCTAGGCAGGTAACTGAACCGTTCTCTGTCGGCATGTCACGGGTGTCGAAGATGTCCTTTATACCTACAGGTACCCAGTTGAGAAACGGAGTTGATGAGTTATTATCCTTCATACGCCTGTCTGCCTGACGCGACTGATTGAGTGAAGCTTCCTCATCGAGAAACGCCCGGACACCAACAACATTTTCCCGAAATTTTATCTGTTTAAGACAACTTGTAACCAGCTCTTCTGAAGAGCAGGAACTGTCCCTCATACGAGTGATAGCATCCCTGGCTGACATTTTGTATAGATTCATAACTGCCACAGTTTATAATTCACGAAGATGCGAGATAATCCATAGCTTCTGCAACTCCGCCTTTGTTATGTTCAACACCTCCCCGCTCCAAACCCATCTCCACACCGGCAAGCGTACCGATCAATGTCAGATCGTTCATATCTCCGAGATGACCTATGCGAAAGACCTGATCAGCAACCTTTCCCAGACCGTTCCCAAGTGACATATTGAAACTCTCCAGGATGACTTTTCTCAAGCTATCGGCGCCATTAGCTTCAGGCATCATCACTGCAGTCAGCACGCTGCTATACTCAAGAGGCTCCTCACAAAGTATTTCAAGGCCCCAAGCTCTGACTGCACGCCGGGTTGCTTCCGCAAAGCGAGCATGTCTTGCAAAGACGTTGTCAAGTCCTTCCTCTTCCAGCATTGCAATTGCCTCCTTCAAACCAAACAGAAGATTTGTGCATGGGGTCGACGGATAAAGATAATTCTCATTCGACTTGAGCATTTCATTCCAGTCCCAGAAGTGTCTTCTGAAACTATTGACCTTTGATGCTTCGATTGCTTTTTCGCTAATTGCGTTAAAACCAAGACCAGGAGGTAACATGAGCCCTTTTTGTGAGCAGCCAACTGTAACATCCACCTTCCATTCACCATGCCGATAATCCATAGAGCCCAGTGAAGATATGGTATCAACCATAAACAGTGCTGGATGGCCTGTCTGATCGATTGCCTTTCTGATTTCAGCAATTCTGCTTGCAACACCAGTGGATGTCTCGTTATGAACAACATTTACAGATTTGATCCGATGCTCCAGGTCCTCGCTGAGTTTTTCTGCTACTACCTGAGGGTCCACGCCATGACGCCAATTGGTCCGAACAAAATCAATCTTCAAACCAAATTTCTTTGCCATATTATGCCAGAGCGTTGCGAAGTGACCGGTTTCAAACATTAAAATTTTATCGCCAGGATTCAGGCTATTCATTAGAGCTGCTTCCCAGGCGCCGGTTCCAGATGTTGGAAAAACAAGAACCGGGCCTGATGTTTTGAAAATGCGTCTGACCCCGAGCAGCACTTCTTCAGATATTTTCTGAAACTGAGGGCCGCGATGGTCTATGGTTGGGTGAGCGATAGCATGCAGAATCCGGTCAGGAACATTGCTTGGACCGGGAATCTGCAGAAAATGGCGCCCAGATTTATGTGTGTTCATAATGTAGCCTCAACAATAAAATATATATGACTCATGAGTTTCTTCCGGCGAAAGCTTCAAGTGCTGCAGTAAAGCATTCCATGGGCGCAGCCGTCAGCCCCGCACCTATCTGTCCGATGCCGGGACGTCTGCACGCTATGCCTGTATTGATTACCGGTGTGATACCGGTTTCAACAACTTTTCGGATATCTATACCAAGGGGTGCTCCACGGAAATTAACCGGAGGAAGTTTGTAGTTTTTGTGCTCTGAGACAGTGATCTCATACATTTTCAATGTGGTTTCCAGGGCAAACTGTGCTGTACCGCCAATGTATTCAACTACGGCAGGTGCACCAGCCATCGAGAAAGATCCAAGACCAATGGTTTCGGTAATTGCAGAATCTCCCAGGTCAGGGTTGGCATCTTCCGGACCGAAGCCGGGGAAATAAACTCCATCTATCATCGGTGCAGGTGCTGTAAACCACCGATCGCCAAGACCACTGACTCGAATCCCGGTCTCGTACCCATTTCTGGCAATTGCTGTAACAATGGTAGAATTTTCAATATTGGCGCCGGCATCAAGCATACCTTTTGAACCTGCCATCACCGCGTTAAGAACAAAATGACCAGACTTGTCAATGAAATCAATCGCCTTAAGCACTTCCTCTTTTTCCCCGACACTGATGAGATGCGGTACAAGTGCAGTCAACAGGAGAGCATTACTTGCTTTATTCCGATTATGCAGCTCGTCGCCCATCTGAAGGGCTTGGGCAACAATACTTTTCAAATCTATACCACCTGCATGCTGCAAGGCTGTTCTCAAAAGCGGGGCCAGCTCGAAATTCATCCATCTGAGTTTTGCCATAACTTCATCATCGAATGCACCATGTCTGAGTACTTTCCCTATCCCCATGTATAGGGTGGCATACGTCTCCCGGTTATTGGTATCGTTCATTACGACACTCACCTGCATCGTCGGTGTTATGATCCCCGACATTGGACCGATCGCATTGTGGTGATGGCTGGAGTCAAACTCGAGCTCTCCACTTTCAGCAAGCCTTGCAACCCCCTCAGGGTCTGTTGCCCAGCCCTCAAATATACAGGCCCCCGTTATTGCTCCCCGCATTGGGCCACACATCTGCTTCCAGGAAAGAGGTGGCCCCGCATGTAAAACAGTGCGCTCGCTCATACCGGGAACCACGTCTTTCGCCTTTCGGATATCACTCCAGACAGCTGTACTTGCCTGTATCTTCTCAAGACATACTTTATTGGCGGCATCAATACTCATTAGATCCTCTTCTGTACTTAAATCTTTGTTTTATCAAAATATAGGAACTCGATCACATTTGTTTATCGAGACTGTCAAGGAGGGCGATCAATTTTCTATCGCCGCCTGCAGGCGGTCTCCAGTCCATCTGAATCACATCAACCTCAGCTTTTCGAAGATCTTCAGAAAAGCGTTCAAGCCCCATGTTTATAACACGAACCGGTTGTTGAATCGGTGAGATTTTTTCCTTCATTTTACCTCCTTCAGATTTCGAACCCGACAGGCTGCTGAAATGAGCATTGCAGCATAGCGCGCTGCCTCGCTGTTAGTTCTAAATACTGCGACACCCGCATCCTGAAGAGTTTTTACCTGAGTCACCAGATCCTGCGGATCATCTTCTGTACCAATGACAGCCGCAACGACGTGAGCAGAAAATCCGTATTGATTTCTCAGTGTCTCAACACTCTTGGCCAGTTCTTGTGCCGGGTCCAGGTGGGAGCCGTTCCCAAGAACCATGTCAACCAGCAGAACACCGTATGATTCAAGGCTTTCCTCTGCAGCCAGATCAAGCAAGATCTCGGTACGTGATTCTGGTGCGATCATCGGATGAGGCCGGCCAACGGTATATTGGTCATCACCAAGATCAACGACAACGTGCTCGGAGATCTCATCCAGGCTGTTAGCAACACTACCAAGTTCTGATGCCAGAATAATTTGAGCTTCCTTGGCGAGTGTGCCGCCGGTAAAAAGCCCCAAAACACACTTTCCTTCCGATACTTTTCCTGCCGCATCGAGTAACCGATCAATCTTCGCAGCGTCCTCAAACCGGCAGGGCTCAAATGGTTTACCGCTGAGCATACCTACAGCCCTTGTAGCTGCTTCATCGAGTGTGGCTGCCTGGGTAAAGGTGTTTCCCGGTATCTCGGTTCCTGGGAAACAGGTAACAACAGGGGTGGACATTTTCGAACAAATAGATTCCAGTTCTTCAACCACACTGGGATGAGGAGGTTTTGAAAGAAGAATGATAACTTCGGTCTCCTGGTCATTTTCCAGCAAATCGAGACTGTATGTCGTCATCAAGCCGCCAACTTCCCTGCTGAGATCCCTGCCTCCGACTCCAATGCCATGTGAAATACCTTCTCCCAAACGATCAATCTGGCAAACCACAGCCTGCAAGCCGGTACCCGAAGCTGCAATGCAGCCGATACGGCCGCGTTGTATGATATTGGCAAATCCGAGTGCCACCCCGTTTATATAGGCTGTCCCGCAATCAGGCCCCATAAACAGCAGGTTTTTATCGAGGGCGCTCTTTTTCAATGACTTTTCGTCATCGATGGAAACGTTATCACTGAACAGAAAGACGTTAAGGCCTCTGGCTGTGCACTTCGAGGCCTCCATTGCTGCGTATTCTCCGGGAATTGAAATTGAGGCCAGAGTGGCATCCGGCAAAAAACCAAGAGCTGTGTCAAGGGTTCTTGGCCGATAGTCAAGATTGTTTTCTGTTCTAGTGGTTTTCTCCGTCAACATTACAGCAGCTTGTTCAATAATTGCTTCAGAGAGATCCCCGAATCCTGCTTCAACGATAATGATCAGATCCTGAGGCCCTGCTTCCTGACTCTCATCGGTATTAAGGCCAACTTGACGT
>JABDPQ010000047.1 GCA_013042695.1 Desulfobacterales bacterium
TTCAGGTTGTTTTGTGAAAATTAATCTGTCTCCCGGATCATGAAAAAGAAAAATAAAATCAGTCCCCTAAGTCAGTGCATTAATTTACTGGCATTCTTTTGCTGAACTTGAGGGGTAATCAGAAAAATATATTAAATCTTCAATCGAAGATAATTCCTGTCCATCAATAAAAGAGGAATTATCTCCGAGCCGAATATGCACAGAGATAGCCCTAAGTTGCAGGATTTCTGGGGTGGTTGACCTTGCCATATCTAGCCTCAGCCAATGCGTTAAAATGTGTCTCTTTAGGACGTAGTAGGCGCATCAAATCTATGCGTAGCTTGGCGTATGAGATGCTCATGGATAAGCTCTAATCTGAACTTGCTTTATTGTTGTTAGGTTTTTGAAACAACATAATTTTTTTTGAGCAGGAAACATCTTTGACCCCACTCGAACCCTACTGATTTGATAGATATCATGGACATTGCAATAGGAGTAGATGTCCCATTCTAAGAAGAATATTTTACGATCAACCTCGGCTTCTTCAGTCTGATATAAGCTTCAAACACACCCCAGAGGCTTGGCCAGCAAGTTCATTGCATTCTTCTTGTCCCAAAGGCTTAGACACTTAAAATTCATTTCGTTTTTCCATTTTTATGAACCCTATGGATACTCGAGATGGCGTTGGCGATATTGTCGTTAAGTTTCTCGATATTCCGAAGCTGATCGCCTCAACCGAAAAAGCCATTCAACCAACGAGATACCCAAATTTCGACATCGTCCAATCGAATCGGAGCCTGGGATAGCTTTATAGTGCAATGCAATCGTATCGCGATTTACACCATTACCTTTTTGGCAAGATCGAAGCGCTAAACGGTGGTAATAATTTGGTGATCATAGATTGGCCACCTAATTTAGGCCTGGTCAGATAGTTTGTTCTGGCACCAATCAACAAGTCAATGTTCCTTCATGCCTATGCCTAGCAGTTAATGAACGCAAGAACGTTAATTTTTCATGGACCGCCATAGACCCAACCGGATAACCTGAAAACTGCCGGCGTTCGTCCCGTCCCACGGAATTATATTATTTCGACTATATTATTTCGACTTGACACTGGCCTTGCGAGGCCAGTACTATGCTGTCTATATTTTTGGTCGATTCAGGCCAGTACGTTACCATTGTGGGCATATAAATAGACAGTGAATAATTCGGGAAGGGAGATGAGGATGGTTTCGAAAAGCAATTTTCTAATGCACTATCCTTTCCGGAACAACAAAGTAAAAGGGGGTATCAGAATGTTCAAGAAGCTTATGATTCTCACTGCGGCCGCGGTCATGTTCTCCGCCATGGGCGCCAATGCTGCTGACTTTTCTGGCACGTTAGCCAAAATCAAGGAAACTGGCACGATCGTGCTCGGTCACCGCGAATCGTCGGTGCCGTTCGCCTACATCGGCCCTGAAGGTAAGCCGATCGGCTATTCCATGGATCTTTGCATGAAGGCCGTCGAAGCCATTGAAGCAGAACTCGGTATGGATCTTGAGGTCAAGCTCGTTCCGGTCACGCCACAAACCCGCATTCCGCTCATAGCCAACGGCAACATCAATATCGAATGCGGCTCGACCACCAATAACCTGACCCGTCAGCAGCAGGTCGACTACGCCTACACGACCTTCATCACCGGCACCAAGATCCTTACAAAAAAGGGCTCCGGCATCAAGGAAGTCGAAGATCTAGCCGGAAAGGCGATCGCTTTGGCGCAGGGCACCACCAACGAGCGAGCGATCAAGGAAAGCATCCAAAAGCTCGGCGTCAAGGACGTCAAGATCCTGAGTGTAAAGGATCATGCCGAAGGATTTCTTGCGCTGGAAACCGACCGCGTTGACGCGTATTCCACCGACCACATCCTGCTGTTCGGCCTGACCGCCAAATCCAAAGACCCGGCCGCTTACGAAGTCGTCGGCCGGTTCCTGTCGTTCGACCCCTATGCCCTGATGCTGCCACGTGACGATTCGGCAATGCGCCTGGTCGTCAACAGCACGTTAGCTAGCCTGTTCCGCTCAGGCGAAATCAAGGACATTTACAACAAGTGGTTTATGAGTGAGATCCCGGGCAGCCAAGCCCTTATGGTTCCCGTGGGCGATACGTTGGAAACGAACTTCGCGGTTCAGGCGTTCCCTAAGTAAGCGCATCACGCACAGAGGCCGTCCACGGGGCGGTCTTCGTGCTCAGACCTAAAGGTCATTAATGAATTACAACTGGAATTGGGCCATCCTTAGCCAAGAGCCCTATTTAGGCTGGCTGGTGTCAGGACTTGGCTGGACACTACTGGTCTCCGCACTGGGATGGCTCATCGCGTTTTCCCTCGGTTCGCTGATTGGCGTCATCCGGACGTTGCCAAGTAAACCCCTTCGCCTGTTCGGTACGGCCTACGTGGAGCTATTCCGCAATGTTCCGTTACTGGTGCAGATGTTTATTTGGTTTTACGTATTACCGGAGCTCGTTAGCGATGATCTAGGTCGTTGGATGAAACGGGATATGCCGTTTCCCGAAGCCACCAGCGCGATTCTATGCCTGGGCACCTACACCGCGTCGCGTGTCGCCGAGCAGGTTCGCGCCGGCATTGAATCGATCCCGCGCGGTCAGATCATGGCCGGATATGCCATGGGACTCACCACTAAGCAGGTGTACAGCTACCTGCTGATCCCAGTGGGCTATCGGATCATTGTACCGCCGATGACGTCCGAATTCCTGACTATCTTCAAGAATTCTTCGCTTGCACTGACCATTGGTGTCGCCGAGGTGCTCTATCAGACACGCCAGATCGAAAACTATACCTTCCAAGGGTTCGAAGCGTTCACGGCCGCAACGCTGATTTATCTGGTAATCACCATGATCGTTGTGGTCATTATGGACCGCGTCGAAGCCAGAACCCGCATTCCCGGATACGGCGTGCAGGGGAATACGTGATGCTGACGGATTTTGATTTCGGCGTGATTGCGCGCAACCTTCCGTATCTTTGGGATGGCATGCAACTCAGCCTTCTGCTGACCGTTCTCTCGGCCGTCGGCAGTATCATTCTCGGCACCATTCTAGCGCTCATGCGGCTCTCGGGTATCGCGCTATTCGAGTGGATCGGCGCGGTCTGGGTCAACTTTTTTCGTTCCCTGCCACTGCTTCTCGTTATCTTTTGGTTTTATTTCCTGGTGCCGGTCCTGGTTCAGCAGCAAGTGGACGCTTTCCAGTCTGCGCTGATCGGCTTCGTTCTTTTCGAAGCAGCCTACTACTGTGAGATCATGCGCTCAGGCATCCTTAGCATTTCGCGGGGGCAGGCGTCGGCCGGTTACGCTCTGGGCTTGCGCTATTCCCAGAACATGCGCTACATCGTGCTTCCGCAGGCGTTCCGCAACGTGCTGCCGATTATTCTAACGCAGACAATCATATTGTTCCAGGACACCTCACTTGTTTTCGTGGTCGGCTTGGCCGACTTCATGACTTCGTCTGTAAACGTTGCGCAGCGTGACTCGCGTCTGATCGAACTCTATGTCTTCGCGGCCTTCGTCTATTTCGTGATGTGCTATTTCGGGTCGCTTTATGTCAAACACTTCCAAAATAAGATGCACCGATGATTGATATTAAAAACGTCAATAAATGGTTCGGCGACTTCCATGTCTTGAAGAATGCTTCAACACAAGTAGCGAAGGGCGAAGTCATCGTCGTCTGTGGGCCGTCGGGCTCAGGCAAGAGCACGCTGATCAAATGCGTCAACGGCCTGGAGCCTTTCCAGGAGGGCACTATCTCTGTGAACGGTGTTTCCGTCGGCGCGCCAAAAACCAACCTACCAAAGTTGCGGTCCCAAATCGGCATGGTGTTCCAAAACTTTGAGTTATTTCCGCACATGACGGCGATGCAGAACATCTGTCTGTCGCAGCTTAAAGTGCTGGGTCGTTCTCAATCGGAGGCCCAGGACCGAACCAACAAGCTGCTTGACCGCGTCGGGCTCAGCGGTTTTGGCTACAAGTACCCGTCCGAACTTTCGGGTGGTCAGCAACAGCGTGTGGCCATCGCCCGCGCGTTGGCCATGGACCCGATTGCCATGTTGTTCGATGAACCTACCTCCGCGCTCGATCCTGAAATGATCAACGAAGTGTTGGAAGTGATGCAGGAACTTGCTCGGGACGATGGCATGACCATGATGGTGGTAACTCACGAAATGGGATTCGCACGACGCGTAGCCGACCGGATAATTTTCATGGATGAGGGCGAAATCGTCGAGGACGCCAATACAGATGACTTCTTCGGGACGCCACGCAGCGAGCGTGCCCAACTATTCCTGTCGAAGATCCTAGAACACTGAGGCATTGATGGATACTTTCAGACAGTAAGTGAAATCAAGCAGAAATAAGTGATAAGAAATTGCTTTGTTGGGTATAGCTAACCATTTCTCATTCTTCCAGTTTCCCAGCGTCTATTTACCACAATCTTGCCGCAGACATTTCGTATTTTCAATCGATTTGCCTGGCAGAACAAATTTTCAGTTCATCCTGTGTGGTGAAATTATCTCATTTTTTCCACAAAATAGCAGGATACGGATCAAAACCTGTCGTTAGAGTCTGAAACGCCAAAACCTGGACACTGCTCAACTCAATGATTGACATTGGCTTACCGAAGATCAACAAGCTTAGGCTACTTTTTAGCTTGAGGAGTTTCCTGTGATGGTCAAGTTGCTAGTATCACTGGAATAGTTCAAGAATGGAGCTACCTTAAACTATAGCTTACCAAAGAGTATCTACTTCAGTGGTGTGAAGCATAGCTGGATTTTTTATTCATAAGGCAATTTCAGCGACAGAGTTTTGCAGTTAACATTGCCAGATCGAAGGTACCAGATTTGGTCTCATGCTCCCGCTTGAGAAGTTCCTGTACACCATTCAAATGGGAATCAAAAAAATAGGGCGGTAATTGCTTTGTACCGCCCATTTATTTTATCCATATAGATTTTCTATCCAGCGAATTGCCTCAAGGTCACTGACTTTACCAAGATATCTTTGGGTAGTTGCAAGATCAGCATGACGCAAAATCACCTTACTCATTATGTGTCGCGACACATAATGAGTATTATGTTCCCTTCCCTATTATGTTACCCGAAAGGAATGAAAGCATCATCCAGCAAGGAGGGCTTCTTTGCTTCGGCAACATAATACTCACAATCTCTAATGGGGTTCCCGCTCTTGATGCATAAGTAGCAGCGTGTCGCCTTAAATCATGTGGCCTCAAATTTATTCCTACCAGTTTGCCCGCCTTTTAAACCATCGACCATGATGTGCTATACGAAATTGGAAAGACCCGTTTATCGGGTTGAACCTTATGGTCACGGATATAATCGTTCAAACGTCTTTGGAGCTTGCTGGGTATGTAAACCACTTCTCCACGCCTACTACTTTTTGGTTTTTGTAAGATCAGTTTCCGCTCATCAACATCGTTTGGTGTCAGATTTAGAACCTCGCTGATTCTCATACCAGCGCAAGCCATCAACCCCAGCATCAGTCTGTTTCTTAACGTTGTCGTACGGAAGATTATTTCGTCTATAGTGTCCTTGTCCAAAATTCTCGACTGGACAGGATACGCTCGCCGGAAGATTTTATTGATGACTGAATTATTGCACGGGTTTTTCAATTCAGGAAGCGAGGTATTGATCGTGAAATTGTAGAAGGAATAGAGGACAGCATACCGGTTCCTTTTGGTAGTTTGTCTTCGGTTAAAAGTGAGCTTCATCAAAAATGTGAGAACATCTTCTTCGGAAATTGAAGCAATAGACCTCTCTTGAAACTGGACGTTGAACTTTTTCAGGACATATTCAACGCATCGCTGGGTGTTTTCCTGCGAATTAGCCTTGTGATATTCCAGATGATAATGCACTGCTTGGCTGACTTTCATCATTTCACACCTCCTCTGGTTAGGTTATTTACCCTCTCAAAGGATTATATGATGAAAGCGCAGCCGTTAATGGACAGGAAGAATCTCGTACGTGAACACCGACATTCTGAACATCTAATTGCAACCTTTTGGCATCTAATTCTAAGCAACCCGTAACGAGACATATATTTGTTAGGTTTCATGATTATCTCTGTTAATATAATCTTAAGTTAATTTGTGCTGCTTCTCCATTCTCATGGAGACTGTCCTTTGAGCAATGATGACAATCTCAGGAGGGACTCATGGAACAAGACACCTTCAAGCGTAAACTTACAACGGTTCTCAGTGCAGATGCCGTCGGTTACAGCAAATTAATGGGAGACGACGAAGCGGCCACTGTCAAGACCATTACTGCCTATCAAAAAATAATGACAGACCTTATTATGCAGCATCGTGGCCGAGTCATCGACTCTCCGGGTGACAACATGCTCGCAGAATTTGGCAGTGTGGTCGATGCAGTACAGTGTGCCGTGGCAATTCAGAAGGAATTACAAGCGAGAAATGATCACCTTCCAGATAACCGTAGAATGCTTTTTCGCATCGGCATCAACCTCGGCGACGTGATTCAGGAGGGTGAGCGGATATATGGCGACGGGGTGAATATTGCAGCGAGACTTGAAGGACTTGCAGAACCCGGCGGTATCTGTATCTCCAAAACCGCTTTTGACCATATAGCCACCAAACTACCTTACGGCTATGACTTTTTAGGTGATCAGTCGGTGAAAAACATCGATAAGCCAGTGGGTGCTTATCGGGTATCGCTTGATCCGCGGGTTTCTGATGCTGTGAAGCCAGTTTCCTGGCAGAAAAGCATTCTTGAGCGTTCTTCATATAAAGTTGCCATCATCACCATTATCGTCATCGCTGCAGCACTCTGGCTTATACCTTTTCCGTGGCAGCAGCCTGCCATAGAGACCGCTTCCGAGGCCAATATGGCATATTCCCTGCCTGAGGAGCCATCTGTTGCTGTAATGCCCTTAAAACCGCTCGGTGGTACAGATGAGGAAAAATTGCTCGCTGAGGGTATCTCGACCAGTGTTATTACCGCACTCTCGAAAACGCCAAAACTTTTTACTGTGGACTATGAGTCTACGTCCAAGTACAAAGGCGAGGATGTCTCAATCAAGGCGATTGCCGAGGATATGGGGGTTCGCTATGTGCTTGAGGGAGATCTTCAGAAATCTGGCGATAAAGTCAGGATTAACGTGAAGCTGATCGATGCACTCAGCGGGAAGAACCTGTGGGCAGAGAAATACGATCGACCTGTCGATGATCTCTTCGTGTTGCAGGACGATATCACCATGGAAATTATTAAGGCGCTGCAAGTAGAACTCTTCGAGGGTGAATACGGTAACATCATCGCCCGGGGTACCGATAGCCTTGAGGCGTTTCTAAAGATAGTTCAGGGTTACCAGTACTGGAAGGTCGGCAATAAAGATGGTGATATTATGGCCAATCGTCTAGCCAATAAGGCTATCGAACTGGACCCAGACTACGCTGCTGCCTATTCGTTATTATCAAGAACCATATGGCGATCGTTGCCGGGGAGGTTCGGATATGCTGAAGATCCGGAGAAAACAAAACAAGAGGCTTTTAACGCTGGGCTAAAAGCTGTCGAGCTAGATTATTCGGCAGATACCCTTTCATGGTTAGGAATATTGTACCATATGATGAGACAAAGGGATAAAGGGCTTCAAACTGGAGAGAAAGCACTTGCTCTCAATCCGCACAATTCCAGAACATTAACTAACCTCGGGCTTATGCTAAGGTGGGCAGGTCGATGTAAAGAAGCCATTCCATTAATAGACAAAGCCATACGTATTAGTCCGAGACCCTCAGCCAATATACTGTTTAGCGGAGCAAATGCTTATCGAGACTGTCAGCTGTACGATGAGTGCATCGCACTCGGTGAGAAAGCTGTTCAGCTTGAGCCTGACTCTCTTTTTTCGCATCTGGGTCTTACCTGTTGCTATGCACTGTCCGGTCAGATGGAGAAGGCCCAAGCATCCACCGCAGAAGTGTTGAGAATTAGACCGAATTTTAAAGTCAGAGATCGCCAACCGTCCGGGCCGAATAAAGAAGCAGATATAAGGAGGCGAAAAGCATGGGTCATGGCTGGGCTACCAACTGAATAATGATATTAATCTTTCAGATCACAAGGCCATCCCATGCTGATCACAGATAAACCTGGTACTCAAGGTTGTTCCTGATCAGGTAATTTCAGAAACTCAGTATTGAATCAAGCATTGCCAAATCGAAGGTAAACAATCTTATCACCGACTCTTGCTAGAGGTGCTTCCCGCACATATTCGAATCGGAGATTGTTCTGTACATCGAGATTGATTGACAGGAACTATCTCGTACTCGCAATGTGCCTACCATTTTAAAAAGATCGCCTAAAAAAAACACACTTCTTGTCTTCTCCAATTCCCAATCATGATCACCGTAAAAGAGTACCATTCACTTCCGCGTTCTATATCATCATATCTCAAGACAAATCCATCTACCATTAAGCTCTATGTAGCCTACCACATAGTGACGTTTTTGTGCTTGGTTATGGTGGTTATAATATGGATAGATTCATAACGCGTTGCTGTCCGACCATATTGCGATGGTCTTTGAGATCAGTCATTATTTCGATAAGTCTACGATTAAGGGAGGGAATAGCATGACTGCAAAAAACGATTTGTTAGACTTCAAGAAGATGTGGGCTTGGCTCTGCGGCTACCCTTCACATGATCAGGAATATTACATGAAGCATGTGGCAAAACTCCAGGCAAATTGGGTTAATAATTGCCCCCTATCCAACAAGAACGAAGAAAAGGATTGCGACGGCTGCAAAATGCTTTGGAAATCAGATAGGGGTACACTGTGCACCGACACAAGATCACCGCTTCACAAATGGAAGAATACGGGAATAAATCGCCCTAATGACCGCTCTTATTATGCCAGTCAGATTGCGGTACTTGCGATGAAATTTCTACGTAGTCAACCCAGTAAAGCAACATGATAGAAGGACTGAAATCTTTACAGTGACGTGGTGATCGTTTTGATAAGGGGTTGTGTATCCGTGGACAGGACTGTCATTGGTGATAGCTTCGGAGAGAGACAGGAAACATATAAAGTTTGGTCTTGCCAAGAATTCAGGGAGGTTCGTACTGGCAATATTAACTAATCATGGAGTAGCTGACTAAAAAGAGATCCTCCTAAAGATTTCAGGATCAGAATTAGAATTAGCTACATGTTTTCTAAATAATTTTGTTGACCTGTAATGACCAATCAATAACTACATGAC
>JABDPQ010000572.1 GCA_013042695.1 Desulfobacterales bacterium
ACAGGTGTGTTTGATAAACGGGATAGGTATTGAGCGTCATGATTCCACCTGCTGCAATAGCCAGACGAAGCAGCAGTGCCAACATCTTCATCGCTATGGCCCCTGCCCAATGATCCAGTCTTGATTGCTGATCTGCATCTGTTTTCAACCGGCATGACACCACCAACCAATCTCTTGCAAAACCGAGCAGCAGTGGCGTCATAAAAATAAGGCCGGCAATTCGCGTAAATACTGGATTAAAGGTCGGCAAGAGCGCCATCCCCACCAATCCCATCTGGAAACCAGCGATGATCCGTGCGTAGGGTCGTGATTGCAACCTGGCCACAGGCAAAGCTTTTTTTTGCCGCATCCAGATACCGAGGATAAAAAAATAGTAAGCCAGCCCCACGAGGAGATAACTGACCGGCAACCGTCCAAGGGCAACAGCTAAGATCGATGCTACCATGAGTCCTGCAGCATCGGTTTCGATATCCAGTTTTTTGCCAAGCTCTGTTTCTTGTCCCTCTTTTCTGGCAACGATGCCATCGAGCAGATCTGCCAGTGAAATCCCGAGATAGATTATTCCCGGTGCCCAGCTCAGAACATAGGGGATTCCCTGAGATTTGTAGATTGCCATTGGCAATAAGCCGGCAAGCGCAACGACGGCACCAGCACGCAGCAAGGTCAGCCAATTGGCCGCCCCCAGTGTCGGAAAAAGTTCGTCTTCTTCTCTGCCTCGATGATTGCTTGGCAGATGGTGAAACAAATTTCTTTGAATATGAAAGGCAACCGCCAAGCCGAATAGAAGTGTCCACATGGAGGCGGGTTCATTTCGAAACATTGGCAGGCAGAAGACAACACTCAACAGCCAGGGAAAAAAGAGAAGCAGAGAAGCGCGCCTGGCTTGATGACGCAATCTCATTATAGTCTCCTGCCGGTTTCTCATTTGAGAACGGTATTTTTCAGCTTCATCGCCTGAGAACGTTGACAGCTTTTTCATAGCAACAGAACCGCCTGGAGCTGCCTGAGCGTTGATCGGTCGAGGTTTGCCTTATTCGTCAGGTAATCTTCGATGGTACCGTAGGACTTTTCAAGGTGATCAAACATGGCGACGAGAGGTTCGATAGGTGCCTGCAGGTAGTACGCTGCCTTCTCGGGCGCGATACCAAACGAGGCGAATTTGGCATATATCGGTTGCAAACGCTCAGCGTTGCAGGCATCTGATAGAGCGTGATCCGATAGAATAGCCTCCTCCCCCACGCCTAGGGCCATAAGCAGCAGTGCCGCACAAATTCCGGTGCGATCCTTACCGCCGGTGCAGTGGAAGACCAAGGGCAGGTTATGAGAAGAGACGACGAGGCTCAAAACGTTGCCCCAAACTGGTCCGAAATCATCAAGGTATCGCTGGTAAAGTCCGACTAGAAAATCCATTGAAAGCCAGGCATCATCTCCCGCCTTCAAGCGATCAATGGCTGTGGCCGGATCAAAGATTTTGTCTTGAACCGGCAAAGAGAGTAAACGGATCGAACCGTCGTGCGGCAAAAGATCTGGAGCACGCTGCTGCTCCCTAACGCTTCTGAGATCACAGACAATCTTAAGCCGCAGGCGCTGCAACATCTGCTGATCATTGGTGGATAGGCGGGAGAGGTGATCTGAACGAAAAACCAGCCCCCTCCTGACACAGCGAAGATCAGTCGAGACGTTACCGCCAAGGTCGCGAAAATTTGCCGCCCCGGAAAGAGGCAGTCGTCGATTACCTAGAGTAGTAGGGGTTGTATCGGCCATGATGTAAAATAAAATAGATCGGCAGGGTGGATTTGTCGAAGTATTAGTGGTCAATCAAGCACGACATCCTTGTTCGAAATGACACAAAACCACTCTTTTTCTTTTCATGGTTGCATGACAACTCAGCAGATGGAGCAGTCTCGCACACCTTGTGTACAGCACTTTGAGCAGTGACACCTGCACGACAACATCTGAGGTATCACTCGTTGTTGATGCCGATTATCTCGCAAGTATTCAAGCAAATTTGCAAGAGGGGCTCTGGTAAATTCTGCCAGTTCTTGAATTACTGGCGGGTGTCATTATGTTCTGTAAACGTTTTAACATAGATGCCGCATACGCGAAAATGAGTACCATACAGCAATGTGATTATTTTATGAGCTCATCAAAAAAAAGAAACTCACTCCTTTGTCCGAATTGCAGAAGGTTAGTCAGTCGGTCCGCACCCGTCTGTCCTGCATGTGGTTTGAAGAATCCCGGCTCGATATGGAAAGATAATATATTTACCAGGAGTGTCGGCAGGGAAGATGGAATCTTGAGGGTTATTCTTGTGGCAAATATTGCCATGTTTGTGCTCTCGGTCGCGATTGACCTGCGTCCTACGGTTTTGTCCAGTAGCCCCTTCAATTTTCTCTCACCGAGTAATAACAGTCTCCTCGTACTCGGCTCAACCGGCACAATACCGCTATTTCAGTTCAATCGCTGGTGGTCGCTTATCTCAGCAAGTTATCTTCACGGCAGCCTGCTGCACATAGCTTTCAACATGATTGCGTTGCATCAACTCGGACCTCTGATTCTGCGGGAATACGGTGCAAGTAGAATGATTGCCATATACACGCTGAGCGGAATTGGTGGATATATTGTTTCCGCCTTGTTTGGCGTGCGTTTTACTATTGGAGCTTCGGCTGCCGTATGCGGGCTGATCGGTGCGGCGCTTTACTATGGGAAAAGCCGCGGAGGTGCATACGGTAAAGCAATCTACAGTCAGATCGGCGGTTGGGCTGTGGGAATATTCATTTTTGGTTTCATGGTTCCCGGCATCAATAATTGGGGACATGCCGGAGGTATGCTTTCTGGTGCGCTTGCAGGCTATATTCTTGGCTATCAAGAGCGTTCTCGGGAGAACATAGGCCATAAGTTTTTAAGTACGATCTGTATCGTCTGTACGGGCCTTACACTGCTCTGGTCTATTGCAAATGGCGTATTCTTCGTACTCTCATAAGATATCTAAGCAACTTAAGAAGTTTCAGCTACTCATCACGATGGTGGTACAAGACAATTCCAAGAAGATGAATGCTCTCGCAAAAGCAATAGAATGAGAAATTACTCCTCACAGGAAGTTTAATGAGTTGAAGCTACCCAAAACCAAGTAACGCAACTCTCTGGTTGATTTTCAGCTGTCAGGTAGTTATAACGAATCCTCATTTATTTACTGCGCTTATTCAACCGCATCTCAGTCTTACATGGCCAGACCTATTGTTACCTATATATCTCTCGTATTCACCATGCTGTGCTGGGGTGGAACCTTCGTTGCCGGAAGATTTCTTGCCGGTTCAGTTCCCCCTGCAAATGCAGCATTTTTGAGATTTGCAATTGCTACTTTGGTACTGGCGCTTATGGTCCGGCTGCTCGATGGACGGATTTCGGCCCCACCTCGCAAGCAATGGCTCCCCCTGCTGCTGCTTGGCATGACCGGAGTTTTAACCTATAACATCCTTTTTTTTACTGGCCTGCAGTACATTGAAGCCGGCCGCGCCTCACTAATCATTGCCCTAAATCCATTGGCGATAACAATTGGTGCTGTCATAATTCTTGGTGAACGACTGACTTACGGCCAGTTCGGTGGCATATTCATCTCTTTGATCGGCGCTCTCTTTGTTATCAGCAATGGCCATCCAACTATTATTTTTTCGGGTGGCTTCGGAATCGGAGAGGTTGCAATTCTTGGTTGTGTTGCAAGTTGGACTGCTTTTTCACTCATCGGCAGGACAGTACTTAAATCACTTTCACCAATCTCATCTGTCTTTTTTGCTTCACTTATCGGGACAATTTTGCTTTTTCCCCTTTCATTGAAAAATGCATTAATCACCGATACTCTTTCATATTCTATTTACGATTGGACGAGTGTAATCTTTCTCGGCCTATTCGGTACTGCGATTAGTTTCTCATTATATTATCAGGCAATTCGCAAGATTGGCGCCTCACGTTCCTGCGTGTTTATAAATCTTGTTCCCTTGTTTTCAATACTTCTCTCTTGGCTTATCCTTGAAGAGTCAGTTAAACTTTCTGTATTGGCTGGAGGCATTTGTATACTAACAGGCGTCTATTTCACCAACCGTTTGCCAGAGAAATAAACGATTCAATTCTGTCTGAAGCATTACAATTTTTTGCTGTCTGTCACAAATGGGAAAATGGCTTATTATATCAGTATCGGTAATTTATTTTCTATACGCTTCTCTAATAGCTTATATAAGGGGGGGAGCGCCTTTTTATAGCTGAAAACAACAAAACTCTCTAAATGTAGAAGTTGTTAATTAAAGTATGAGTTTTTTGCAAAACGATGATTTTCGTTCAAAGTCAAACCATGCGAATAATTTTTACCGCAGGCATATAATTGATGTTCCGAGAATAAAAATTTAAGCATAACGCAGAGGTTGAACGAAAAGGGCGTTTTGCAAGTGGCTCAGTATGTCATTTGAGGAGGTTTCATCATGTCTCAGAGATATGAAAAATTTATGAGCGAGATCAGAGAAGGTAACCTCAAAGTTCTTGATAGCGGTGTGTCTACTGAACTTGAGAAAAGAGGTGGGGCAATGGGTGAAGGCTATTGGTCAGCTCGAGTGTCTGTAGAAGCATTCGACCTTTTAGTTGATACTCATAAAGCCTATATTGATGCAGGCGCTGATATCATCACCGTCAACAGCTATGCAACCTCGCGTCTTGTGCTGGGTCGCACTGGCAATGCAGACCAAGTTGAAAATATCAACATGAAAAATATCGAAGCTGCATTGGAGGCTCGAGTGCAGTGCGGTGCAGACAATGTCCTTGTTGCAGGCTCAATTGCACATCAAGTGGCTTGGGAGCGGGATGGAGATGCTTTCAAGCAGCAAATTGCTATACCCGTCTCGTATGAAGAGTTGAAAATTGCCTTTGACGAAATGATTTTCTTTCATGAGCAGGGTGAAGTAGACGTCGTATTGTTGGAGATGATGACTATTCCCAACCGAATGAAGGTCTTGTTTGATTGTCTTTCTTCTTCATCATTGCCTGTCTGGTGTGGATTTTCAGCCAAACAAGAAAATGAACAGGCAGCAATAACAAGCTGGCATGATGAGAATGTAAAATTTGTTGATAATATAGTAATGGCTAAAGCCTATAACTTTGACATGATGGGTATAATGCATTCATCAGTCGATGTGATTTCCGATGCAATTTCTCTCATACAGAAAAATTACTCCGGACCAATAATGGCATATCCGGATAGTGGCTACTTCGAGCCGCCAAATTGGCAATTTCAAAAGGTTATAGCGCCAGAAGAGTTGTTCGAATTTGCTTTAGGATGGATGCATAAGGGAGTAGCAGTCATCGGAGGATGCTGTGGATTAGGACCGGAACACACACAGGCATTAGCTAAACTAAAGTTATAGAGCTTCTCTTGAAATTGGAGAATAATGGATCAGACTACTAAATTAAAATAACATGAATAACAGGTAGTTACGTGCAAAAAGGGTAAATCTTTATTTGCTGGTCTTCTGTCCCGACTAAAACTTTATACTGTGATATCAAAGTCCTGTCCAAACCTGAGTGTGCAAATCCCTTCAGCTAAAAGATGGCCAAATGATAGTCACTAAAAATAACTGGTACCATCCCAGCAATGTGTACACAGTTGTTCCTTGGGCAACCCGATGGCTTCGACCAGGTCGTCTAGAGTTTGGTACTTCAGACTTGTTAATTTCAGCTTCTGGCGAATGAGGTCAATCATCTCAAGGTTTTTAGCCGATCCTGCATCGGCATATTCCTCCAGGTTCTTATCTTCCACGCCCTCGATCTTCTTGATCATCTGTCTACCAGCCAAATCCAAGGTGGATCTGGAGGTCGAAAAATTGAGAAATTCACAAGGATGGATCAGGCATGGGCAGGCCGGGCGCATATGGGCTTCTTTGGCACCACATTCGTACAGTATCTGGATGTTGTCCTTGAGCTGAGTGCCACGGACAATGGAATCTTCACAAAAAAGTATCCGCTGACCATCTATCAGCCTTTTGACCGGTATCAGTTTCATCTTTGCCACAAGGTCTCGCAGTTTTTGATCCTGAGGCATGAAACTGCGCGGCCAGGTGGGTGTGTATTTAACAAAAGGCCTAAGATAGGGAATTTGTCTCTCACTGGCATATCCTATGGCGTGACCAATCCCTGAATCCGGGATTCCGGCTACGAAATCGATTTCCTCGTCATCTCGACGGGCGAGGGCAGCACCACATTGGTTTCGGACCCACTCCACGTTGATGTCTTCATAATCTGAAGCAGGGTACCCGTAATAGACCCACAAAAATGAGCATACCTGCATTTTTTCGCCAGGTGGGACTTTTTGTTCAACGCCTTCGGCTGTTATAAAAACGACCTCCCCCGGCCCAAGAAACGAGTCCTCCTCATAACCAAGATTTGGGAAAGCACAGTTTTCCGAGGCCGCGGCATAAGCGCCCTTTTTACGACCGATCACAATGGGGGTTCGCCCAAGATTGTCCCGGGCAGCATAAATTCCGCTTGCGGTGAGAATTAACATCGAACAAGACCCTTTTACCCGACTAAATACATGCTGGATACCAGCCTCGAACGAGTCCTCCTCGCAGATTAAAGAAGCCACTACCTCGGTAGGATTGTCCTCTCCGGTGAGTATTTCAGAGAATTGTTTTTTTAGTTTGAACGCCCTGGCAGTCAAAGCTGCAATATTATTGATTTTGCCCACCGTAACGATTCCAAAAGTTCCCAGGTGAGAACTGACAATAAGCGGTTGGGCATCAAAGTCGCTGATGACGCCGATTCCTTTGTGGCCATTGAATTTAGGAAGATCCGGCTCGAATTTGGTACGGAAATAATTGTACTCGATGTTATGGATGGTCCGTTTGATCCCTGCAGAATTAAGAACTGCCATCCCGCCGCGCTTGGTGCCGAGTTGTGAATGATAGTCTGTTCCGTAATAAATATCCTTCACACAATCACTTTTCGATACGACGCCGAATAATCCCCCCATATGCGCTCCTCATGTAATTAGAGTAGTGGTTATCTTTAAACGCCCCGATTCGATGGGTTATTATATCCTGAATCCGTGAGCGTCCAAGAACACTGCAGATGCAAGGCGGCAACAGTGTTGGTAATACTTGGGTATATCAACGAGTTGTCAACACAGCCGATGTAGTGTTATAGGGCGCCCCGAAGGGCGGCGGGATGAAGCCGGCCACCCAATGAA
>JABDPQ010000577.1 GCA_013042695.1 Desulfobacterales bacterium
GCCCAATCACCAGTTACCAGGGCATAACCGAGCCACCTGCCAACATAACACTAAGAATCATTAGAAAAGTAATTGGGAGAACCTATGGCATGGATAAAACGGCGGTAGAGGTTTTCCTGGGTTAAAAACCCGAGCGCCTCCCCTTTCCAGACGCTCATACTACGATCACCCCAGGATGACTGGATCTTTATTATTTTTTCAGCAATCTCATCGTAAGCCTGGTCAAGATCAATCTCCTCCCATTTGCTGCCAATTCGTTTGAGTGGTTTCAGGATCCTGTCAGGAGCGTTAATCATATCTACGGCCAGCCTGCCTTTGACGCACAGCCGGCCATGGTTCCATTTATGCTCTTTGAGTCCGGTTATTTCAACAATGGTGCCGTTTTCCACATAGACATTGATGCCGCAGCGGTTGTCACACATCCTGCACAATGAAGTATAATGTTCTCTATTCCCCGAAACATCTCCCATAATTAACTGATTAGCCTGTTCACATTGTTACTGGTTAATTGTAGAGATGGCTTCGATGAATCGCTGAAATATTTCGCGATTGTTTTGGCTGGAGTTTTGATCAGTTGTGTATTGCAGAGCACCTGATATACAGAATGAGACACAGTTTGGCTCCCCGTTGCAGAGGTTGCATTTCCGGCTGACCATATTGATATCGTCAAAATGAATATTACCGAACGGGCAGGCCAAAATACACATCTTGCAGCCGGCACACCGGTCACTGTCTATCTCAATGGCACCGGTTAAACGATTTCTGACAATTGCAGCTGCAGGACAGATCTCTAGACACCAGGCATCCTCACAATGCATACAGGTTTGTGGCAGGCAGATCCTGACATCATTGTGGTACTCGACCCTGATGTTTGAGTCTTGCCTTTTAAAACCACCGGTTTGACGAAATGCACAGGCATATTCACAATTACGGCAAACGACACATTTCGTAACATCCATCGTTATGAACCGCATGGCAAATCCATCCTATGCTTAAAGAGTGAGCCTTTTGCAAGTGGCTCGATTATAAATAATTATCACAAGAGCCACTTGCAAAACGCCCTTTTCGTTCAACCCCTACGTTATGCTTGAATTTTTATCCTCGGAATATCAATTATATGCCTGCGGTAAAAATTTTTCGCATGCTTTGACTTTGAACGAAAATCATCATTTTGCAAAAGGCTCACAAGCCAGTACTATTTAACAAATGCGTGATGGTGATGCGAGATATTTTGCGCCATCATTGCTTTCAGCATGTCCGGTTTACCTTCAATTCGAACTTTTTCCCGGATGAGCGGTCGTAACATGCCGAGTGTTGAAACGAGTTCAGAGCTGCCCACGCACGTCGCACCGATTGGTACACCCCCTTTCAAAACGATTGCCATGTACTGATTATCAGCAAGACTCTCGTCTAGCCAACGCTCGCAGCCTTCACCTTCTATATAATTGCCCATCGAAGCAACGGTTAAACCGAACATCTGGGTTACGTTCATGTTGAGACTTCCTTTGTAAGGAGTGCAGCTTGAGGCCATACAGCGCCCTGCAACTCCGCCGGTTTCTACTGCTGTGGGCCAGAGTGCATGAACGACCGGATCTCCCCCGGTAAAAGAAGGTACCTGGGCCACATCGCCAGCTGCGTAGATTCCCCTAAGGGAGGTTTCCATCCGCTCATTTACTATGATTCCTGCATCAATTTTAATGGTGGTATCCTCCAGGAAATCTATATTTGGCTGAACACCGGTGCCCACTATGATGAAGTCTGCCGTCAGACTTCCGCCATCTTTGAAAAAGAGTTTGTATTTCTTATCTGTGTTGCGTTCTATATGGGTGGTGAGTGTATTTACCCTCAGATCAACGCCCATCTCTTTCATCCGGGAGGCAAGAATGTTTGCCCCGCGTTCATCAAGAGCTTTGGGCATAATGCGATTCGCAAGTTCGATAACAGAGACATTGAGGCCGCAGCTCAAAGCGGCACATGCTCCCTGTAATGAGACAAAACCTGATCCGAGAACGACAACCCGGTTACCTTCCTTATAATAGCGTTTGAGTTTACCAACATCTTCCAGGGTCCAAAGATGGTGGATCCCATCGCCTGATAGACCTGGGATAGGAGGCTTTACCGGCGAGGCCCCGGTTGCTATGAGCAGTTTATCGTAGGGAAGCATCGTTTGGTCAGCAAGCTGGACACGCTGCTGTTCAACCAAAAGTCTTATAACAGTACCGTTTACGCAAGTAGCATTCAGTTGTTCATAGTAATCCTGTTCACGGACGAACAGATGTTCATGGGGAACTTTCCCGCGCAGATAGTAGGGGAGTAATACCCTGGAATAGGGCCTTTGACCTTCTTTTGCAATTATGGTCATCTGAGATGCCTGGTCATGTTTTCGGAACGCTTCAAGACCGCTCAACCCGGCTGCACTATTACCGATAATTACAACGTTCATACGATTCTTGTCTCTAAAGAGCGTTTTGCAACTGGTTCTAGGATTAACGAATTACCTAGAGGTATGAAAACAGTATAGCATCATGTCTCATCATTTACTTACATTACCTTTTGGACAACCATCGACGGCCGTATCAGTGATCTGTTTTTTCAAGGATCTGACGAAATTGACACCTTACCATCTTGCAGTGGCTACACTTATTTTTGAAGCTTCGCTTGTCAGAACTTTTCGTCAGTGTCTGGAAGAAGGAGATCGATTTTGTCGGTACCATGATGGCAGATGAGTTGAGGGAAACACCCACTGATACGTTGTCGGCAAGTTCAAAAAGCACTCGCTGCTGTTCCAGCGGGTAGCCATCAATACCAGGGGCAAAGCGTGGTCCCCTTACAAGGTCGTACTGGGTACAACGATCAGAGATGACGGTACAAACGTGTTCGCTCAAGAGATCCAGCATGGCTGTACCAATCGCATCCATGAGGGATGATTGATAAATCTCATTTTTCGATGCCAGGTATCTGCAATGCTCCTCCAGGTCGGCTCCAAGAGTTCCTATGACCACGCTTACCAATTGGGCGTCAGTAACTTCAAAACAATCGGGAACGCTCAATTGTGAGCCTCCCTCAAGTATAATTTTCCTTCCTGGGATCGTTTGTAAGACCTTAAAAAGGTGATAGGTTGCCTGAGGAGTGACGAGCTTCGATGCCTCGTCAATACACTGATGAATCCGTCTGATTGTCGATTTGTCTGGACTGTATTTATTGCCACCGAAATAGCGGCAAACAGACTCGATTGTCAGATCAGTTATGACATGGCATATGTCGGTAATATGCTGAGCAGCCAAGTCACCTAGGAAAAGCGCAGGAGCAGGAGCTTGGTGGTCGTTCTTGATGGCTCTTTTTGGTTTTTTTTTCACCATATGCTCACGAACAGCAGGAGGACATGCCTAAACCAGTGAGCCGCTGAAAGCGGCAATCTTCATCGGCCCAATAGGTGAGATCTTTGTATCTCTGCTACTCATTCCGACATACGGGCTGAGCAGGTTTCGAGATTTTACGTATAATGGTGTGGAAAAATTTTATAATTTAGTAGGGAAACTCCACACCCATCTCTGCGATTTCATCTTTAACTCGACGGAACATGTCCATATGCTCATCGGTTGGGAGTGCTTTAGCTGCATCATAGCACTCATGGTACTCATAGCCCATTGGTGCATCTGCGGCACTGTCCTCATATTTTGCCAGCAGTCGATTGGCAATTTCATTTGCCTGCTCGCGTGACATTTTCTGTCTTGCCACTGCATGGCCGACTTCGCATCCCAGACGGGCCTCAAGAGGAGTCGCCCGGTTGCGGTATTTGTTTCTTGTGGAAGCCATCTCCCATAGGTGCCAGCTGGTAACCGTTGAAACCATCGCATGAACGGCAGTTTCCCTAAACAGCATTTCAGTCATAGGACCGGCATTGGCAAATCCGTTAGAGGTGTACAACAGATTGCTGTTTCGGGCCAGAGCCTGTCCAGCCATAGAGATAGCCCAGAGGAGCTCGCGGGTCGTATTCGATCCGTAATTCAGATGAAAGGGAAAATGCTGGTTGAACATGGCTCCATGGATAACCAGCCCAATCAAACTGTAGGCAACGGTCGTAATTGCCGTGCCTTCAGAACCGCCGCACCAACCGCCATAAATGGCCCCGGTGAGGCTTCCTGTATAGGAACCGTACTGGGCATAGTGCAGGGATCTGTTTAACAATGTATCAGCGGTCTTGAACTCTGTTAATGAGCCAACAAGCCGGGCATCACTCTTTTGCACACCCCAGTCATTATCTGAAACAGCAATCTGGCCTGAATCGTGCTCAGCCGTCCCGACCGCCACCATGAAGACACCCGGTCGCCCAACCAGCCGTGCAGCCATTTTCTGGTTTTGGATGTGCTGGATACAGCCTGCTATTTCGCTTGGTCCGCCAGACTCGATCAAGTGACCGAATGTCTCTTCAAGAATAGGACCGCAGAGGCCATCAAGGATAGGTTCCTTCAGGTACGCCATGCACATCGACTGATGGTATTTCTCGTCAACGGTGATATCGGGGCTCAGGATACAGAAAGGCGGTTCTGTATCTTCAATGGTGCGGTGCTTCATCACCCTGGCATCTTTACCGCCGCCAACTGCATAGTGATCCTTGGCGAAATAGAGGGCTTCTTTGATTTCATCATCGGCAACTTCTATCACCCGGTGAGAATCGGTGTTGTAATAACCCACCTCTCTAAATAAATCCCAGGCAGCCTGCCAGATTCGATCTGCCATGTCTTCATCGCTTGGGCAGGGATTTTGGGAATCATATTTAATTTCATATTTTTTAATGAGTTTTTTCAGGGTCGGGGAAAAATGTCTTGGCAGAAAATCGTCCTCATCCATAAATTTTCCGGTTCGACCACGATCGATGATTTCCCAATGACGATACGGTGTTGACATATAGTACCTCCCGGTTATTTCATGACTTCAAAGTTAGCTGTAAGGTATGAAAAACCTATTTTCCGGCCAGTACAGCAGAGAAAAGTTCCGGTGCTGATTTGGCATCATAGCAATACAGGTCTGCACCAATTTTGTCAGCCCACATCTGGGATGTGGGGGCGCCGCCGATAACGACTTTATAGTTGTCCCGAATTCCCTTTGAATTGAGAATTTCGATAATCTCCAGCTGACGGGGCATGGTGGTCGTCATCAGGGAGGAAGAGGCAATGAAATCAGCACCCATGGCTTCGGCTTCTTTGACAAATTGAAGAGAGTCCACATTATAGCCAAGATCCTTGACGATGAAGCCGTTTGTCTCAAGTATCAATTTTACAATATTTTTACCTATTTCGTGCAGGTCACCTTTGACCACTCCAAGGACGACCTTGCCTTTTACTTCCCGTCCGCCGGCTGCTTCAAGGTAGGGTGCAAGAATTTCGACGGCTGCACTCAATGCCTCGCCGGAAAGCATAATTTCAGGAAGGAAGATGTCGAGTTTGGCAAAAAGATCACCCACATGGGCCATGGTCTTGGTCAGAGAATCGATCATCTCCAGAGGATTTACACCATCCTTTAAAAGTTTCTCAGTGAGTACTTTTGCTTCCTCGGCATCACCTTCCTCGATCAGCTTACACAAGTTTTCCAGAGACATAAGACAACTCCACAATGTTTGTTAACATTTACTCGATACAGGACCTCATTGTCAGCGACCCGCCTAGTTGTTCCCGAACAGTTCTGACCAGTATATACAGGTCGCGTCGTTATATATTATACGCTTATCAACCTTGTCAAGCATATAATGATTCCCTTAAGACCCAGTTTCAGCACCTGATTTTACATGCTAAACAGTGATTATTTTCAAGACATTCTCCACTCATTCACGTAACAGGGGGCGCTCGAGTTTTGGTGAAAAGACATCGCGAAAGGACATCTCCCCGCGCATAAAATATTCTACATAACAGACGGGTTGGTCATTTGAATATTCGCTTCGTTTAAAATGAAATGCCGGATATCCGGCCTGAACGTTAAAGATGGAGGCAATTTCCTCTGAAAGGTTAACCGCCATGAGATCCTGGGAGATTTTGGTAAGGTCTACTCGGTATTTATTTGCCAATAGCTCATAGATCGATTCTTTTTCCAGATCGTCCATCAGGATCCCGGCAGCTATTTCCGTGCGCAGGTAATGGACTGCATACCTCACCGGCAAATTATCGAAGTAATTTAGACGCTTCACAAGAATTACCTGC
>JABDPQ010000049.1 GCA_013042695.1 Desulfobacterales bacterium
CTTTTTCTGACTTCACCGCTGCCATAAAAAATGGGAAATGGATGCTCGACTAAGTGAACAATAATGCCATGGTCACTGGTTAGATGTATCTCTGAGATAGATTGTGCTGGCAAATTAGGGTCATTACCTCGGACTAAGCGAAGAAAATGTAACGACTCTTTGAGCAGCTTTAACCGTTCCGCACTATCAGTCACCTGCTCAAGGCCGCTAATAACAGGGTAATCCAGGTCCATTCCCCCTTCTACCTGCGCAAATGACTCACCTTTTTGATCAAGATAAAATAGTGATGCATGCTCTTCTGCGCCTACAGCGAGGAGTGCATATGGAACAAATTCTTCAATCTGCAGCACCACCTTATCGGGCCAATGCTTGATCACATCAACCGTTTTTACCCATTTATTTTCTGTTTTAATGGCTTGTGCAACTGCTTCTGAGTCGACAGCAAGCAAACTGGAACTAACCTGTAACCCAGAAGAATTGCGAACCTTTGCGGTTGAAGCTTTTATACAACCGCTAACCGTAATGGAAGAGATGCGAAAATAGTCCAACTTCTCAAAAATACCGGCAACATTGCTGATGCCATCGGCTTTAATGAACAGGGTAACCGATGCGGCCAAACAGATAACAAGAACAAGTTTTCTACGCCATGTATTACTTTTGTCTGCCTGATTATAAGATTGCAATGAAGCTGTCTTTTTTTTGCCCCAATATATATTGAGTTTTCTCAGTATGCTGCTTTTCTGCTTATGCTCATCCTGGCTCAAACGAACATAAACATCTCGACCGACATCAACACGTCCTTTGTTGCGGATACCATTGAGATTTTCTGATCTCTTATTCTTTCGTCTCTTAAACCACATATTTACGGAGCGAATCGCTTTCACAGAAACTGCACCTCCGGTTCAAGAATGACTCCGCTTGTTTTCTTTACTTGCTCTTGAACCACGCGCATCAGCTCAATTAGGTCTGCAGCAGTTGCTTTACCACGGTTAACGAAAAAATTTGCATGTTTTTCAGAAACCTTTGCATCACCAACGCTAAAACCTTTCATCCCGGAAGCTTCAATAAGCTGCCCGGCACTTACTCCAGGAGGATTTTTGAAAAAAGAACCGGCAGTGGGCATTCCGGATGGTTGTTTGCTTAGGCGTTCTTGACGCAGTTTTTTCATTTCATCGCGGATCTCAGCTGATTTGCTCTGCTTGAGCACAAGCTGGACGCCGGTAATAACCGAATTTCGATGTGATCCTGAAAAATTCTCGCAACACCGATAAGTAAATGAGAGATCCTTGCGAACAAGCGTTGCAGCTCGCTGAGAATCTACCAGTTCAACGCTATATAAAATCTCACTGATTTCAGTTCCCCAAGCGCCGGCATTCATCACCACGGCGCCGCCTATACTTCCCGGAATACCTGTAGCAAACTCTAAGCCGGCAAGGTTTTTTTCAGCACACCAGTCTGTTAAACGTGCAAGGCTGGCAGCGGCACCGCACCGCACAATAACAGCTCCATCTCCCAAATAATTTCCCCTGACAATGTACTTGAAGCTGTCACCGAGCACAATAATTACTCCATTAAAACCATGATCCGGTGCCACGATATTTGAACCTCTGCCAATCAATTTCCAGACTACTTTCTCATCTTCACAGAGTCCGATAACCTCCTGTATCTCTTTACCATCAAGCAGCGTGACCAAAGCATCAGCCGGGCCACCGATCCTGAAAGTTGTCCATGCCATAAGAGGGGCATCCCAGAGCACTGGACTGCTGACAACTCTGGTCAACGCTGCTTTCAGGGAGGAGTTCAAGGACATGTTCGCATCTCAATTATTCGTAAGTATCTCAACGAGGGTTTCTCCCGCCTTGACGATATTGCCAGCACCCAGGCTTAAAACAAGATCTCCAGGCTGCAGCAGTGGTCTCACTTCAGCGGCGACTTCAGACACATCGGGAACATATAAGGTATGCCGTTGTCCGTGCAGACGAATTTCTTCAAGTAAGCGCTTGCTGGTAATACCGTCAATAGGAGTTTCACTTGCTGCATAAATATCTGTCATAACTAAAAGATCTGCCTGACGAAAGCAGGTGAGAAACTCTTTGAACAATCCCTTGGTTCTGCTGTATCGATGAGGCTGAAAAAGTACAACCAGCCGCTTTTTCGGCCACGCCTGTTTAATCGCTGAAAGTGTCGCCAGGATCTCTGTCGGGTGGTGACCATAATCATCGAGGACCAAAATATTATCGACCATTCCCTTGTGCTGAAGCCTGCGCTGCACACCAGCAAATGAACGAAGAGCTGCGGCAATCACCTCAAAGGAAATTTCCAACTCCAGTCCAACACAAATGGCAGCCAGGGAATTATAGACGTTATGTGTTCCGGGCTGACCCAAATCTATTGATCCAAGAGTCTCTTCTCCCTGTTTGACAACAAAATGAATCCGACCATTGTCAAAGGCTAGCTCTTCCGCATAGAGATCAGCCTGTCTGGTGAGCCCGTAGGTAATTACCCGTTTTTTAATTTCTGGGAGAATATCCGTAATGTGCGGATCATCCAGACAAACGATAGCTGCTCCGTAAAACGGAATCTTATCGATGAACTGCAGGAAAGATGATTTGATATGATCAATATCACGGTAGTAATCAAGATGCTCCAAATCGATATTTGTTATTACCTCGACTACCGGAGCAAGTTTTAAAAATGAGCCATCGCTCTCATCAGCTTCTGCTACAAGAAACTCTCCTTCACCCAGCTTGGCGTTTCCTCCCAGGCAGTCGACTCTGCCTCCGACAACTATTGTAGGATCCATGTCAGCCTGCGCCATCATCCAACTCACCATAGATGATGTGGACGTCTTTCCATGACTCCCAGCTATGGCGATACCGTATTTCTTCAAACGCATCAACTCTGCCAGCATTTCAGCCCGCATGATCACAGGAATATTAGCCTCATGGGCAGCCAACACTTCAGGGTTGGCTTCATCTATTGCCGAAGAGGTCACCACGACATCGGCTCCTGTCATCCATTCCCGTTTATGGTCCACATAAACGCTACATCCAAGTCGGGCAAGATTATCGGTTATAACGGACTGATTGAGATCAGAGCCCGATACACGATAGCCAAGATTTACGAGAAGTTCGGCAATACCGCTCATTCCGATTCCACCAATTCCAACAAAATGGATGTGCTTGGTTTTATGATACATACGTTGTCATTTCTTTGACATTTGCAAACATATATCAACGATCCTCTCAGCAGCATTAGGAATACCGAGCTGCTTCATGGCCTCTGACATCTGTTGACGTTTTTCTGGATGCACAATTAAAGGTTCAAGCACAGATTTAAGTATTCCTGCTGTCAAATCGAATTGCTGCAGAAGAACTGCGCCACCTCCAGCGGCATACCAGGCTCCATTTTTTTCCTGATGATTATCTGCTGCGTAAGGATAAGGAATTAACAGGGCAGGTTTGCCAAGTACCGCAAGCTCAGCAAGCGTCGTTGCTCCGGCCCGTGAAACAACAATATCGGCCTGTCCATAAATCTCTGCCATGTCCGCAAAGAATGCTGAAACACGAGCATCTATCCCGGCTGTTTTGTAAGCTTTGACAACCATTTTTTCATCTGCCTTACCTGTCTGATGGATCACCTTCAAGTTAGTAAAGGCATCATCTTTTAAGCTGAATATTTCAACCATCAATTCATTAATGGCATGTGCCCCCTGGCTCCCCCCCAGAATAAGCAGCGTCGTCTTCTGGTTTGAGTGCGGAGGCAATGAAGACAAATCCAGAATGGCGCTGCGAACGGGGTTTCCGGTTAACACGGTCTTGCCCGCTGGAAAATAATCTCTGCTATCCGGCAACGATATGCACACCCTACCCGCAACACGTCCAAGTTTTCGGTTAGCCATACCTGGTATTGAGTTCTGTTCATGAATCACAGTCGGTATGCCAATTATCGATGCAGCTGCAACCACTGGACCCGTAACATAACCACCAACTCCGCAGACAACGTGGGGCTTGAATCTCAAAATCTGATAACACGCCTGGCAAAATGTTACCGGCAAAATGGCGAGTGCCAGTAACAGGGCTGGAAGGCTTTTCCCTTTTAAACCAAGACTATGAACTGTCTTGACCGTAAAACCATAACGTTCGAGATGTTCACGATCGAGCTTGCGGCGCGTACCGATGAAGAGGACATGACTCCCTGGCATCCTGGCAAAAAGATTTTGAGCCGCAGCAACTGCAGGGAAGAGGTGGCCTCCGGTCCCCCCTCCTGTCAACAGCAGCCGAAGCTGCCTGTTTACTCCTGTAGACTCACTCACCTGCATCATTCCTCAAAACTGCTGAGATCAAGATTGTTAAACGCGTTGATAAAACAATTACCGCGGTCTATATAATCCTCAAACATATCAAAACTTGCACACGCTGGAGCAAGAAGAACGAAATCCCCAGGCACAGCAATAGAAGCAGCATAATTGACGGCAGCGTCCAGGCTGCGGGCAATCTCAACAGGTGCCAAATCACCAAGGGCTTGTTCCAGGCGAAGCGTAGCCTCACCGATTACAATGAGCTCCTTTACATTTTGGGCAATCGCCTCGCGCAACAAGCGATAATCTTCCCCCTTATCCTTACCACCGGCAATCAGTATTACCCGCCCACCAAGTTGTTCTAGGGCTAGACTAACGGCACCAGTATTTGTCGCTTTGGAATCATTAATGTAGGTTACCCCACCCAACTCACCAATAACCTGGAGTCGATGAGCTCCCGGCTGGTATGAATGCAGTGTCTCATTGGCAACGTTCTCATTAACCTTAAAAGGCTGAATGGCCAGCAGAGCTGCCGCACAATTCTGCCTGCCTGATAACGTTTCGAGACTACTTCCGGCAAGATCATAAAAAACATGTCTGGCGGTGTCTGAAATGCGCACACCAGCCTCAGTGATGGAGGCTCCATATTCCGGATTCAAGCCAAAATGAAGATATGAGGATCTATTGCCTAGGTGCATATAGTCTCTGCACAATTGATCATCCCCATTGATGATAGCCAGATCAATAGCCCCACCTCCGGCAAAAATATTCATCTTGGCAGCCGCATAGCGTTCAAGGGTTCCATGGCGGTCTAGATGGTCAGGGGAAATATTCAATAACACGGCAACGTTTGGAACGAAAGAGTCATTGAGCTCAAGCTGGAAGCTGGATAACTCGAGAACCACAATATCGTATGGATTCGGATTCATAAGATAATCAGCTATCGGGGTACCGATATTGCCACCGATAAATGGTTTATAGCCTGCTGCTGTCAATAATTCACCGATCAGCTCTGTAACGGTTGTCTTGCCATTGGTACCGGTTATAGCGATTACCGGAGACGAGATGTGATCTGCAGCGAGTGCCAATTCACCTATGACCGGAATACCTTGCTCTTTAACCCTTACAAGGACTGGATGATCTGATGCCACACCAGGACTGATTACGACCCGAGATGCCTTGATCAAGAAGTCGTCAGTATGAACTCCGCCCTCATACTCTGCGGAACAATCCATCAAGACCTGCTTTTGTTTTGTATCAAGCTCATGATAATGCTTCCTATCTGAGACCATGATTGATGCACCGCATGTTGCCAGGTACCTTGCTACTGACTGCCCTGAACGGCCAAATCCGACTACCGCAATTTTTGCTCCCGGCACTATGGTCGTTTGCAATTCCATTAGCGCAACTTCAATGTTGCCAGGGCCAAGAAACCCAAGATAATTGAAACAATCCAGAACCTGACAACCACTTTCGTTTCATGCCAGCCTTTTTTCTCAAAATGGTGATGAAAAGGGGCCATCAGGAATATTCTCCTGCCTTTGGTCATTTTAAAATAACCAACCTGCATGATGACTGATACTGCCTCCATAA
>JABDPQ010000470.1 GCA_013042695.1 Desulfobacterales bacterium
TGCCAGTTATAAGCGCCATATTACCCATCGCTGGTGCTCACGTCTGGCCACAGGCGGACTTCCCGGTTCAGAGCTGGCGGTAGAATATCTCTACGGCAAATACATCAAGAACCTGTCGGCTCACTCCATTAAGGAATCAGGTCGTATCATCCTGCACTTTCTTGGCTTTCTTGAGAGACAGGGAACAACAGTGTACTGCCTTACTCGCCAAGACATCAGCACTTTTGTACAATATGAACAGGACCGTGGCCTCATGACCACGACAGTCGCCGCTCACGTGCGGATAGTGTATGCCTTCATCGTCTTCCTGGTCGGCCACGGTGTACTGCCCAACACGATTATGCAGCCAAAGATTAAGGTGAAACTGCCAGAAGCACTGCCCAGGGCGATCCCTGCCGAAGATGTACAACAGCTTCTTTCAGCGATCACCACCGTTCGAGACAGAGCGTTGATCCTGCTTCTGCTGCGCACGGGAATGCGCATCGGTGAATTACTGGAAGTAAAACTATCCGACATCAATCTTGCTGAGCGAAAGATCCTGATCTATGTGGGAGAAAAGAACTACCAGGGCCGAGCTGTGTATTACAACAAGGATGCTAAACAGGCCCTGCAACACTGGCTCACAGAAAGGGATACGCAATCTGATTATCTCTTCCCCGGCAGGTCGGGACCAGGGACCATCGGCTATGTCACGGCTTGGAGTGCAATGAGAAGGGCTTTGGAGCGTGCCGGTCTCTCTGATAAAGGCTATAGCCTGCACCACCTGCGCCATACCTTTGCCACCGATATGCTCAATGCCGGCATGCGCTTGGAAGTACTTCAGCAGATCCTGGGGCACCAGGAGATCGAGATGACCCTGCGCTATGCCAAAATGACCGATCTGACCAGGGAGAATGAATACTTCAAGGCAATGGATCGTATCGAACAGGGAGAGAGCCATGCACCTCGCCGAGTCCATACTGAATTACAAAAAGTATTTGAAGAGAAAAAACTACACCGCTCAAAGCGTAAGTAGCTATCTGTATCGGTTGAAATACTTTCTTCTCTGGTTGCCCGTTCCGGTTGAAGAGGCAACGCCTGCCTACGTTAAACGATACCTTGATCTGCTGCTTGAAAAGAAGCTGGCAGCCAAGACCATTAACGAACGGTTGGTTGCCATACGCAGCTTCTATCGGTATCTGCGTGAAGAAGAGGACCTCGAAATCGACAATCCTGCACGCAGCGGTATGGCATTGCGGATGGCCAAGCCGCTTCCGAAAAACATCAGACAGAGCGATCTGGAACTGTTCTTCAGCATCATCACCAAGAAACGTGACCGGGCCATGTTCATGCTGATGCTGCGCTGCGGACTCAGGGTCGAGGAGGTCGCCAATCTGTGCCTTGACGACATTGATTATCAGTGTAGTCAGATCGTGGTACGAGGCGGCAAAGGAGGCAAGGACCGTACGACCTATTTCAACAGGGATGCCGGATCTGCGTTAGCTGCCTATCTGCGGATACGACCACCGACTCGAGTGCAGAAGATCTTTCTGGTGGAGAAAGGCACCTATAAAAAAAAGCCACTTTCGGTGCGCGGCATTCAGATGCGAGCCGAGTATTACTCTAAGAAATGTGGTGTCCATGTCAGTTGCCATCAGCTCCGGCATACCATGGCTACCCAACTGCTCAATAACGGTGCCGATATCGTTGCTATCCAGGAACTGCTTGGCCATTCCAATATCGAGCTCACCATACGTTATAGCAAGCTGTCTAGCCTCAAGGCCCAGCATGATTATTACCAGGCGATGGAAAAGATTACTGCAAATGAGATCGAGGAACCGACCGCAGAGGTGCCGCCCATCAGGAACTAGTTCCTGATGGGCACAGAAAAACCTTGACTTAAGGGTATACAAAGAGAAAGATATGGCCAGTTAAGGTATTAATATAAATAAGAAAAACAGAATATGCTGCGCGGAGTTCCTGATATGTTATCTCCTACGACTGGGCATTGTTCCTAAAATTGCCAAAACGAAGTTAATCAAAGTTGCTCTCAGCACCGCCGAAGTTATTTCCTTTATTTTTCGAGTTCCTCCTGGGGTAATCAGCTTGAGGTTACTTCTGCAAGCCTCTATTACTGTCAACCTGGCGCCTTACTTATATTCTGCTTCCAGCAAGTTGCTTTACAATTCCGCCCGAGTATCACAAGGGTATTGTCTATTTAAGAGGGGGAGCCCCCCTGGGGGCGTAATTTATCCTGACCTCATCCGGTTAAGCATGTGGAACAGATTGTTACAATTGCTGTTAGTATTGCGGACATGAAACGAGCTGGAAAGAAAACAGAAGGTGATGAAGCAACCGCAAAGGAGAAGTCAGATGTACATCATAAAAGTCGGTGAGGCGCAGCGGAAATATCTTAATGAGCTGGCCGGGGCTTTTCCTGAACAATTCAAGCCAGAACCGGACGATTATACCCGCAAAATGCTGATCACCATTTCACAAGCCGAAGCTTCTCTGATAGTAGAAGTTGTCAGTTCTTCCCCGAGACTTCCGGTGGAGGTTATACTTGGTGGTAATGTCCGCATTGATGGTAATGAAGTTGAATCTGGCGAGCAGAAGTTGTTGGTTCATTCCATTATATCTGATCTGATTGCAGCGATTGACGTTATATCTCCTCGCGACAAGGAAGTCATCGGTTTCCACTTTACACACCAGTAAGTTTGGGTTTACAGCCCCAAGGATAAACATAGTGCAAATCAGATAGCTCCCAACCAAATTCGACTTTTGGCTATTGCTTTTTCACGTTGTGCAGCTATTGCTTTACTTTTCCGGTTCTGGTAACTCTGGCATGCCAATAGCAATCCCATACTGATTAAAGTTTCTATCTAGCCATAAAAATGAGCAATATCCCTCCAAAAGTACAAGCGTTTCTAGACAGTCATGATCTTTCGGCCCTGGAATTTGAGCCTGGATCAACACCGACTGCAGAAAAAGCAGCCCAACGAATAGGAGTACCTGTTGGACAGATTGCAAAATCTATCCTTTTCAAAGGAAAAGATGATAAGTACCGACTGGTTGTGGCTGCCGGTGACAAGAAAATTAACAGTGGTGCACTCAAGCGTGAGACAGGTGCTAAGCACCGGATGGCTAATTCGGATGAAACAAAGCAAGCAACAGGATTTCTTCCAGGTGGGGTGTGTCCATTTGGGTTGGAAGGCACCAATATAGCTATTTTGCTCGACGTATCACTTTACGAGTATGGAATTGTATATCCGGCTGCCGGGACAGATGCCACAGGCGTCCCCTTGAGCCCTGATTATCTCCAGCAGATTACTGGTGGTGTGAAAGTTGAGGTGACTTGATTGCCCATAAACAAGTGGACCATCAAGTAGGCTTGTCTGAGCCAGTAGTGTATAGACGCAACCAGATAGGCTTTCTGAGGGATCGTTTTCATTTTGAGTCAGAATTTTAATTCCAGAAAATTCTAGAAAGAATCGATTCCAGGATAATGCTACCATGTAACCATCCTCTTTGTGAAATATTCCTATAATGATGGCACCAGTCAGCCAGGGAACCATGATAATAATGTTTGCCAATGAGCGGAAAATATATACGATCAGGGACACCTTACCGACCCCATAATTGTAATTGAGATTTTTATCTACTCCTGAATTTAAACATCTACGCTGGCGGATAAATGGAACAGTGTGGCGGTTAGGGATATTGAATATTTCCACTGGCAAGGTTATATCTTTAGAAGAACTGCAGCACGAGGATCTGTCTGTTTTCAAGTAATTTTTCTCATGAATGAGTTGATAAATAGCTGGGGGCAATGAGATGAAAGTAAATGATATACTGGCAGTAAAAGGAAGAAGGGTGGTCACTATAGTTGCGAGTACTTCAATATTTGATGCAATGTTGGTTTTTGCTGCCAATCGAATAGGTTCATTGCTTGTTATTGATAAAAATGAGAACATACTTGGGATTATCTGT
>JABDPQ010000580.1 GCA_013042695.1 Desulfobacterales bacterium
TAAGGTTGACAGCATTGGAGGCACCAACAATGACAATCATGGCAAAGATAACGTAAAACCAGCCAAGGTCTGGCCGTATATTCTTTAAGAATGGTACGCTCAGGTGTCCATCAAACCCTGGATACAATATGACAAATAAGCCGACGACCATCGCCCCGCCGAATTGAAGCGCCAGTTTGCCGCGCACACTTAAGCCGTCACTATTCTTTCTCATGATTTTCCAATAATCATCAAGTCCACCGATTAAACCAAAAAAGACGGTAACAAAAACCGCAAGCCAGACGAGAGCATTGTCTAACCTGGCCCAAAACAGTGTCGATAGGAGAATCGCGGTCAAAATGAGCAGGCCGCCCATCGTTGGAACACCCTGCTTTGCCATATGACTTGCCGGACCATCATCACGGACCACCTGGCCGATTTGCATTTTTTGCATTGTCCTAATGAACCATGGTCCAATAACGATCATGATCAGAAAAGCGGTAACTGCTGCACAGATACTGCGAAAGGTAATGTACCTGAAAACATTGAAACCGATAAAGCTGGTATGTAGTGGGTAGAGCAGATGATATAACATCGATAAATCTTCTGTGTTTTCGTTGTTCTTAACAGATCTCCAGCAATTGCTTGACAACAGTGTCCAAAGCAAGCCCCCGTGATGCCTTCACCAGAACCCAATCGCCAGGCTGCAGCCGATCACTATGCAACAGTTCAGCAACCCAGTCAACCACTCTCTCCTTGTCATCAAAGACAACAATGCGAGCGGCCTCAAAACCACCTGATAATGCTCCATCTTTTATTTTCTCTGAAAACTCACCGGTCACACCAAGAAAATCTATCCTTAAAGAAGCAGCCAGACGGCCAAGTTCTTCATGCAGCTCTCCACTTGCCTCGCCAAGTTCCAGCATATCTCCAAGGATTGCCAGCCTCTTTACAGCAGGCAATTTTACAAACGTTTTCAACCCCGAAGCCATTGAAGCAGGATTGGCATTATACGTGTCATTTAAAATATTGAGACCCAAGAAAGATTTCTGGGTTTCCATGCGATTCGCCGGAGATCGAAAATCTTCAAGACCTTTTATAATGATATCAAAAGCAATACCACCAGCATAGGCAATTGCCGCAGCCGCGCATGCATTGCTGCTGTTATGCAGTCCAGGCGCATGAATTGTTACTCTGCTTTGCTGCTCTTTTACATGCAGGATAAAGGATAAGTGGCCTCTGTCATCGACATCGATAGACTCAGCCCAAACATCCGGTTTTTTTTCGAGCCCCCTATCTGTTACGGCATAACTGACCTTTTTCTGTGTATGGTGCATGGCACAATTAACCACGCGCTCATCGTCCAGATTTATGACATGCAAAGCATCATTGCTTGTCATGCTGAACAACTCTGCTTTTGCGTCAGCGACACCTTCGATTGATCCAAGTCCCTCCAAATGGACTCCATGGATATTGAGGATGCAGGCGATATCAGGATCGGCGATTTCTGTGAGTCGGGCGATCTCCCCTGGCATATTCATACCGAGTTCAAGAACGACACCGCGGTGCTTTGCGGAAACCGGCAATAGTGAGAGCGGCAGACCAAACAAGTTATTGAAGTTGCCGACAGTTTTTAATATTTGACCCATTGGCTGGTCAGGCTGATCAGGCCAGTTTCGGGATAAAATCGCTGCCATCATTTCTTTCACTGTCGTCTTCCCGCAGCTTCCGGTAATCCCGACAACCAACGGATCACTCATTATTTTGACAGCCTGACGACGCCAGAGGGCAAGCGCACCAAGCGCTGTTATCGTGTCTTCAACAACAACGCATGCAACCTCATATTCCAGGCCTCTTTCTTTATCTGAAATAAGCAGACATCGAGCTCCATTTTCAACCGCGGTTTGCAGATAATCATGTCCGTCAAAATTCTCACCGCTCAAAGCCACAAAGACTTCTCCCTTTTTAATAGTGCGGCTGTCTGTTGAAATGGAAGTAAAAAACGGTGTTGAACCTCTATCTATGATAACGCCTCCACAAGCTTCAGCCAATATGTCTACATTCCATAGTAAAGAGCTTTCTTGAGCTGTAAGACGATCATCAAAAAATCTCCTTCCCGACTGGTTTATCTGGTAGGTCTCGTGCCCTTTTCCGGCAATTAAAACGATATCTTCTGCTCCTGCTGACGACACAGCCTCCATAATGGCCTCTGCTCGCTCGCCGATTTCCACAAATCCTTTTTGATCAACTCGTTGCTGCCTGAGCCATTTTTTGGTTCTGGCCTGCTTTCCTGTGAGCTCTGCACCACTCTTTATCTGGCTTCTGATTGCTGCCGGATTTTCGCTTCTTGGATTATCATCGGTAACAATTACCACATCAGCGAGCTCGGCAGCCACCCGACCCATCAACGGGCGCTTGCCTTGGTCTCTATCTCCGCCGCAGCCAAATACGCAAAAGAGCGTTTGATGCGGCAGCTGTCTGGCGGTCTTAAGAACATTTTCAAGAGCATCGGGGGTATGGGCGTAGTCAACCAGAACAGTCGGATTGCTATGTAATAGGTTATGGATCTTAACCCGCTCCAACCTACCTGGAGCTCCAGGAGCATCAGTCAGCGATTCACACACCATATCTGTTTCGATGCCAAGGGTAACAAGGGCGGCCAGGCTGGCAAGCAAATTTTCTACATTAAACTGCCCCACAAGTGGTGAGCGAAGAATACGCTGGGTACCTGAATCATCTAAAAACACAACTGACATGCCACTCAATTCCAATGTGGAACCAATATATGTGTAACGTGCCTCAGAAGAAGTTCCACACTGGATGATATTTAGATTCCGTGAGCGGCAAAATTCTATCAACCGGCGCACCCAGCTCTGCTTCTGTGCATCTCCAGTGCTTGATTCCATGACAATAACGACAGCCCCATCGGTGAGATGGTGATCAAACAGCAGGCATTTGGCCTCAAAATAATCGGCCATTGTTTTATGATAGTCCAGGTGATCCTGGCTCAAGTTTGTGAACACCGCAAGACTGAATTCAAGGTGACCAAGCCGACGCTGCTTAAGGGCATGAGATGAAACTTCCATGATCACATGTGATACGCCATTATCAAGCATTTCTCTGAGCGTAGCGTGCAACTGCACAGGGTCTGGAGTGGTAAATGGTGCCGGCATCTCGACCATAGATCCATCTGCGGCTTGGTAACGATAGTTAACGGTACCGATTACACCTGTTCGAAATTCTGCTTCCAGCAGTACATGTTCCATTAAATATGAAACCGTGGTTTTACCATTGGTTCCGGTAATACCGACCATCGTCAGTTGCTCTGCTGGATTTTCGTAAAATGTGGCAGCAACAATTCCAAGCGTTTCTGAAGTATCCTGTACGCCTATTATTGGGAGACTGGTGCTTTGATATTTAGCCAAATGTGAAGATGACTCATCGACAATAATTGCTGCTGCCCCTCGCTGTATGGCCTGACTTATATAGCGATGCCCATCGGTTTTTTCCCCTTTCAGGGCAACAAACAAACTTCCCGATTCAACGGTACGAGAATCAGCTGTTATTGCTGTAATCAGCGGATTTTTCTGACTCTCTTCATCGTGCTTGTACATCGTAACATTGACGAGAAGCTCATGGAGAAGACAGCCGCGAGCGTGCCTGTTTTCTTGTTTTATCTCCTGGCGTGAAACCTGGTCACCTTTCACTTTGCAGCCTCTTTACCTGAACTTGGTTTAACATCCACCTCATCACGCTCCAAATAAAGAATTACCGAAGTTTGCGGTTTCAGCATTTCACCTGCTTCCGGCTTCTGTCTCGTGACCCTGCCACTCCCCTGCACCTCTACATTAACTTCTGCCCTTTGAAGAAGCCGCAGGCTTTTTCTTAAACTCATTCCCTTTAGCTGCGGCATTTTAATTCCAATTAATTCTGCTGCTGACACGCCTTTAGTGGCGGTTTCAGATGTTTCACTGTCTTCGCCTGATATGCTGTAATTGGTTTCCACACGCTCTTGCGGTTTCATCATATCAGCAAGGTTCTTCATCACCTTTTGCAATGCCGCTATTGGTGCGATGAGTCTCGAAGCGCTCGTCTCCAGAAACGAGGAAGTTGCCTTGTCAGGACCATAGACTTTCTCTGAGCTGACTAACATCAGCATCAGTTCAGGTTTTCTAATCGGTATAGCAGCCATCAGCAAATTATGGTTGGTATACACCTTTTGATCTTGATCAGTTTCATAAGAGATACTTTTTCCTTCAAGCATCGCCGATCCAATCGGTCCCGGCTGAGCATAGTCTCTCATGAAAGTCCTCGTCTCCTCTGATACACCGTTATAAAGCAAGTCCTTTTTTAACGGCGCCGCAAAGTCGTCGAGAAGATACTCACGCTGATTCCTGCGAATAACATAGCGGTCCGCGGCATGTGGAATGACCTTGACCCCTCCATTAACGCTGCGCGTCACTGCTGTAAGGAGCTGAAGCGGGGTAAGGATGGTGGGCACCGTCTCGAAATCTCGTGGCTGTGGACCATCATATGCAACAGCAGATGAGTTATCCTGAGAAGTACTGATGAAATCATAGGATTCCCTGTTTCCAGCGCCAAGCCTTTCCCAGAGTTGCAGCTGTACACCTAATTTTCTGTGTTCCGCGGCAATCCCCCAAGGCAGGATACCAAGATGTCGCTCTGGCTGACTTTCAAGCAAGGATACCTCTCTGAGCAGTACCTTAAACGGCTGAGGTACAGCTATTGCTTCATCAAAAATATCGATAAAAACATTTTCTGGATGTGCATAAAATTTGTTGGAATCAAAGGATGGCAATTGAGAATAACCAACCAAAGCCCCTGATTCCGCGTCCATGACCAACGCTCCTACTCGCAATGCTGGACGTCTTTCCCGAATTTCACCTAAGTACTCGTCGAGCACTTGCTGTATCTTCAGGTCAAGAGTGAGAATGAGATGGCGTCCATCCGCTCCAGGTCGACTTTCACCCACAAGCGGTAGATCAGCAATGTTATCATTCTCAATTCTGTATTTTGCCTGCAGTTGGTCCAAATAATGCTCGACACCAGATAGGCCGGTATCTTTTTCTACGAAACCGATTAGATGAGCGCCAGAGTCCCGCTGAGGATGATATCGAACATACTCCTTATGAAGAAAAACACCACTCAGGTCGAGTTGACGGATTTCCTCCTCCTGCTCCTGGCTTATTTCTCGGGCCAGCCATATCCTCAGACTATTTCCACTCAGACGGTTATACAGTGTTTGTTCCGACTCCTCGAGTAGTGCTGCAAGAGGACCAATTACCTTGTCAATATCATCTATTTCCCGGATATTTGCATATACCGAGACTTGCTCGTAGGAAACTGCTAATTCTTTGTAATTTCGATCGTATATCGTGCCCCTGACAAAGTCTCGATGCTGTACTAAACGCCATTTACCTAAATCGAAAAACTCAATTGTCCGATCAAACAATTGTTGCTGGTATTCTTTGACGTACCACAGGCTGCCCGCAGCAATGGCGAGTAATAGTGGAATAAGTATGAACAGTCGCCGCCCTCGAGTTCTCTGGCTGCGCAGATGGGCTCGCTTGCCCATACTCTTTGGTTACCTAAACTTGTATACCTGTCCCTCTTCAGGAACAAATAGTGCAAGTTTTGCCCCAGCAACCTCCTGGACATGCTTTGTTGACATCAGGCTCGCCCGTTCGGCAAGAAAAACCATTTGAGTGTTTTTCAAGCCGTGCCGAGTTGCCTCGAGTTCCTGCACAATCTGCGCACTGGAGCCGATACTGTTTCCTAGCCACATCTGCAGCCCAAAAGCAACGACCAGAATTAAAGCTGTCACCTTCGAAGCTGCCAGCCACAAGGCAACTCCGCCGGGAAATTCAAAGACTTTTCGTCGCTTGAGGTGCTGCCTGAAATCCAGGCTGCTGGTAGGCTGTGCTACATATTGAATTGGACTCTGGTAGTTCATATCCCCTCCTGGCTTTATGCTAACCGCTCAGCCACCCTCATTCGGGCACTGCGTGAACGCGGATTTGCTTTTTTCTCTCTTGCTGCGGGAACGATCGGTTTTTTGGTAATCACAGCAAGATTCTCATTTGCGGCGAATTTCCTTTTGACAATTCTGTCCTCCAGTGAATGGAAAGCTATGACACAAAACCTTCCTCCTGCAACCAGGTGCTCTGCTCCTTTCTCAAGAATCATTGACAGGTTGGCAAGTTCTTCATTTACGGCGATGCGTAAGGCCTGAAAGACCCTAGTGGCAACGTGAATTTTCGCCGGATGATATTTGCGGGGTATGGCTTTTGCCACAAGATCTGCCAGCTGCCCAGACGTCTGAACCTCTGCTTTTTTTCTTTCTTCAATGATTAAATCAGCAATTCGTCTGGACTGTGTTTCTTCACCGTAATAATAGAAGATATCGGCGAGCTCCTGCTTTTTTGCCGTTGCAATAATATGGGCTGCGGTGATTTCTCTTCGCTGGTCCATTCTCATGTCCAGATATTCATCTTGCTGAAAACTAAAGCCTCGCTGTCCTCTATCGAGCTGTAATGAGGAACAACCAATATCGATCAGAATTCCTTCTACTTTTGTATGTCCTGCTTCAATAAGCCCAAGATCGATTTCGGCGAAATTACGCCGTACCACAATTAACCGCCCAGCAAAATCTCCACTGTTTTTCAAGCCATGTTCAATCGCTTTTTCATCCCATTCAAAAGCAATCACTTTGCCGCTCGGGGCTGAGCGTTTTAAGATCTCTCGAGTGTGCCCACCCAGTCCAAACGTTCCATCCATGTATACGCTGCCGGAAACGACTCTGAGCATTGCCATTGCTTCTTTGAGAAGAACCGGCTGATGGATGTCGGCGTTCAAAAACCCCATCCTTACAAGATGCCAATATTTGCCAGGCTATCGTTGTATTGTTCAAGATTCTTGCGAGCAAGATCATATTCGGTCAGCCAAGCTCGCTTATCCCAAATTTCAATGAACTCGAGCATACCGGTAAGTGTGACTTCCTTATCAATCCCGACCTCTGAGCGCAGAGATGTTGGAATCAGTAAACGGCTCTGTTTATCCAGGGAGCACTCTGTTATACCGGAAACAACATGTCTGATAAATCGCGACAAATTAGGCTCTTCACGACCTTTTGAGAGCAATTTGTCTTCAATTATTTGCCATTCAGTAGCTGGATAGGCGCGCAGGCATGTCCCCCACGTGGTCAGCATTAAATCACTCGAGCCATAGTACTCCAGCAGGACATCCTTGAACCTGCGGGGAAAATTAAATCTTCCCTTTGGGTCAAGTGTATGCTCCGACCTGCTTCGGAATCTGCTCTTTATAAGTTCGTTTTTTTCCACGGCACAAATTAAGCTAGTCCACGTTTATCCGCTATACATCCACTTTTATCCACCTAGGATCGTTTTATACGCACAAAAAGACAAAGTCAAGAAAAAAACACCTGAATTCAACACAATAGACGAATACTCTCATGTGAGTAAAAACACAATATCTTGTATGGTCTAAGATTTCATACCACAACTAAATGTGGATTAGCCGCATTTCATAACACTAAATGCTACCTCATTCCTATTAAAAAAACAGATAATAATATAGATTTATTATAAAAAAATAAAATCTATGGTATCCACAAGACTGATGAAGCAGGCATTACTAGGTGGATAAAAGTGGATAGAAAAAATAAGATATCGGTATTATTAATAAAGATTAAAATAGGAAATGAATTATGAGCGATTGAGCGGGATTATTGATGGCATTGCAATCAAGCAGGGGGTAAACAGCGGCAAGATGAAAAACAAATTAAAAAGCTTGTTAGGATAAGCTCTCAGATAACAATCAGTGAACCTTTAGGCAAAATGAATCCCAAAATACAAATTCTGATCTTGAAAACAAAGTGCTCTTACTCTTCCTGGTCAAACAATGATGGCTGTATCCTGCCAGGGCCAATCATTTTTCGATCAAAATGTTCATAGGCGGTGGCCGTTGCCACCCTGCCGCGAGGGGTGCGAGCCAGAAAACCGGATTGAATCAAATATGGTTCGTAGACATCTTCAAGCGTCGTCTTTTCCTCGCAGACCACCGTTGCAAGTGTTTCAAGCCCGATCGGACCACCTTGAAATTTATCAATGATGGTAAGCATGATACGACGATCCATATCATCCATGCCAAAACGGTCAACGTTTAAAAGACGCAAGGCGGCATCGGCCACCTCGGTGTCGACGACCTTATGATTGCCAACTTCGGCAAAATCTCGCACTCTTCTCAAAAGTCTGTTGGCAATGCGCGGGGTACCGCGGGAACGACGTCCAAGCTCCAAGGCGCCAGAATTATTTATTTCTACACCAAGTATTCGAGCAGAGCGCTTAATGATGCTGACCAACTCTTCAGGAGAATAAAATTCCAGGCGAAGCATCACTCCAAACCGATCACGCAGTGGAGGAGTAAGCAATCCGGTTCTCGTGGTTGCCCCCACCAGCGTAAAATGGGGTAGATCCATCTTTATTGACCTTGCACCCGGCCCCTGACCTATAATCAAGTCAAGTTGAAAATCCTCCATTGCGGGATACAAAATTTCTTCAACCGCATGGTTCAAACGATGAATCTCATCAATGAAAAGAACATCTCCCTGATGGAGGCTCGTCAGGATTGCCGCCAGGTCTCCCTGCCTTTCAATGACTGGACCTGAAGTCACTTTGATTCCTGAGCCCATCTCATTGGCAATAATATATGACATTGTTGTCTTACCAAGCCCCGGAAAGCCGTGAAAAAGCACATGATCAAGAGGCTCACCACGTTTGAGAGCGGCCCTGATGAAAATATCCAGACTTTTACAGACCTGCTCCTGGCCGATGTATTCGCTCAGTCTTTGAGGTCTTAGCGTATTATCATTGGAAGCGTCCTTAGCGATAGGTTCACTGCTCACCAGCCGTTCGTCTCCAAACAAGTCTTCTTCGTAGTTCATGCCAACGTCCTCAGGCATTCTCTTAATAAATCTTCAACTGAGAGTTCATAAAAAACATCGTCGCCAATACGTTTTTTTACTGAAGCGAGAGCCTGTCTGCAAATCGGATCGCTGTACCCTAAGTTGGATAAAGCTGATATAACATCATAGATTGCTGAGGAAGTGCCAGGCGTGGTGACTCCGTTACTCCCCGATTGTTCAACGGTAAAACTTGCCACCAGATGCCCCACCTTATCCTTGAGCTCAACACAAATTCGTTCAGCAGTTTTTTTACCAACCCCCTGCAGGGTCGTCAGTTGTTTGATGTCCTTTCCAACGATCGCCCTGCAGAGATCAGAGACCCTCATTCCAGATAGCACCGCTAATGCCAGCTTGGGTCCTATTCCCGAAACGGCGGTTAAACTCAGATACATCTCTTTTTCATCCTCATCGACAAATCCATAAAGTATGATGGCATCTTCACGGACATGGGTGTGAATGAACAAAAAAGTATCTTCTCCCAAATCAGGCAGCCGTGATAGGGTATCAGTCGTTACAAAGACTTCGTAGCCAACTCCTGAAACATCTATAACCGTGCTGCTCAACCCTTTGAGCAGTACTTTCCCACCCAGTGTAGCAATCATTATATCTGTCCCCTTAGAGGCGTAACTGGTTAGCATGGCAGATTGCCACGGCAAGTGCATCGGCAGCATCACTGCTCGGTGCACCTTTCAGTTCGAGCAGTACACGCACCATGTGCTGCACCTGAGCTTTTGCCGCTTGACCATATCCTACAACACCCTGCTTCACCAGTTTCGGACTATAATCAAATACGGCTAGACCATTTTGCATGGCAGCAACCACGGCTGCCCCACGGGCCTGGCCAAGTTTAAGGGCAGAGCGAGGATTTGTTGAAAGGAAAACGTCTTCAACTGCGGCGACAGCAGGCTGATGAACCTGAATCACCTCGTTTATACCATTGAAAATCTGGTTAAGTCGATGGGCAAACGGCAGAGTAGGTGTCGTTTTAATCACCCCGCAGGCAACAAAGCTCAATCTTCCTCGGTCAGAAATAATCACACCATAGCCTGTTGCCCGCGAACCGGGATCGACACCAAGAATTCGTTCCATACCAATCGAATGTTATGCTGACTGAGTCCCATAAAAATGGCTCAGGATAGCTTCTCCATCAAGGAATCATCAATGTCGAAATTGGCATGCACCTTCTGTACATCATCATGATCCTCGAGATTTTCCAAAAGCTTCAACAGCGAAGAAGCCACCTTTTCCTCCGTTATCTCAATGGTGTTTTTTGGTATCATTGAAATGGAAGCTTCGAGAAATTCTACGCCATCTTGTTCAAGTGCATCTCGAACATCATTGAAATCTTCAACTGTTGAGAGAACCTGGAATTCCTGCTCCTCTTCAAGAACATCTTCGGCACCGGCATCAATCGCTTTGTCCATCAATTCTTCTTCCGAGACGGTGGCTTTGTCGACCAGAATCATACCTTTTTTATCGAACATCCAGGCAACACAACCGTTTTCCCCAAGATTTCCATTACTTTTAGAAAAATAATGCCGCACATCAGCAACCGTCCGGTTACGGTTATCAGTTACACACTCAACAAGCACTGCCACTCCGCCGGGGCCGTAACCTTCGTAGAGAATTTCCTCGTACGTTTCTCCATCCAGTCCCCCAGAGCCCTTGGCAATTGCTCTGTCGATATTGTCTTTTGGCATGTTTTCTGTCTTGGCAGCGACAATAGCACTCCTCAGACGGGGATTACCAACAGGATCAGCACCACCTTGTCTGGCGGCAACGGTAATTTCTTTAATCAGTTTAGTGAAGATTTTGCCTCTTTTTGCATCATTGGCGCCTTTCTTGCGCTTGATGGTCGACCATTTGGAATGTCCTGACATATGAATTACCTAGAATGTTGTGTATCTCTGCAGCGGGCTTTAAAATCCCTGCCACACCTTTAAAACGGGTTAACGATGCACCTTTTTATATTCCATTCCGAGAATAAAAACCTCTCTACTCTCTTTTCGCGAACTTTGAGGTTTAATTACTTTAACAAAATTAAATCGCTCTTTAAGCCTGGTCACAAAATCGGGCATGTCCTCGCCCTGAAATGCCTTGCACAGATAGTGTCCTTTTTCAAACAATACTTTCTCGGCAAGAGTTAGCGCATGCTCAATCAAACGCATGGACTGCTGATGATCGGCCCAGCGGTTGCCTGTTGTCTGAGGAGCGATATCAGAAATAACCACCTTATATCCGGGACGAAGCTTGCGAAGCAGGCTCATAAGTCCCGGTTCCGTGATGTCGTGACAAATCCAGTGAATTTGTGCACCACCGGAACGAGTCACTTTGTCAGCCTCCTGCAGATCAACGCCAACAACAATTCCTTTTGGTCCAACGATCTCAGAGGCATAAAGAGACCAACTACCAGGATAGCAGCCAAGATCGAGTACACTGTCTCCACGGCGGAGCAAACGATACTTGCGCTGAATCTCCTCTAGTTTATAAACCGATCGAGCAGGATATTTATCCTTCTTCGCCTTCTTGAAATAATAGTCCTGTACTTTACGCACTCTTTATTCCATTAACAGAGCATTCGCAAGACGATTGCACCGGGTGATTCATTCATCAGAAGTTCACGGCAGCTGTTTATTTTTCAACAGTCATATACCTGCGAACCCATGCCAAGGCATCTTCATGACTGACAATTTTCCCTTCCAGATATGCTATTTCCACTGCTTCCAGTATTGTTTTAAACTGAGGCCCGGGTACAAGACCTAATGTATCAATCAGATCATGACCGGTCAACAGTTTCGGCCCATTGATCACAGGACGTATTACCACTTCAGACATTTCCTCGAGTTCGCAGTAGAGCGCTGCCACCATCTTCTCGATCCCCTCTGGTTTCTCAGGCCCCCTACCGGCAAGGCTGTCAGCCATGGCTAGCAGAAATAAGCCAGCCAAATCGTCCCCGGCTCTGCGACATAGTTTTAACTTTGCACGCCTGCTGATCTCCCCCTCTGCACGCAGAACATTGCAGAGATGAAACGGGTGCATATGCATAACAATCAGATCACTAACCCACTGTTTGTCCCTGATACTCCATCTCAAGCGTGAAGCAAAATCACCAAACATTCTGTTTCCTTTATCTTCATGAGCATGGAACGTAATGCGATTGTCGCATTCTTTGACAATCTTCTTGGTTGCAGGTTTTCCTGCATCATGAAAAAGAGCGGTCCATTTAAGCAACCTTACCTTGTCTGCATTACTGATATACGATATGAGGGCATTTGGACAAGTCGGGAAAAAGCTTCCGGGCTCTGCAATAATTCTCTCAAGACATTCCAGGGTAAACATATTGTGCTGCAGAACATCGAGGTGGTGAAACGGCGGCTGACTGACACCGGCCCCTTCGCAGAGTTCAGGGGCTATCTGCTGCAGCAATCCGGTCTCGGCCATTTTATAGACTGCCCCAGACGCACGATAGCTCATCATGATCTGGTCAAACTCATAGCGAATTCGCTCAGCGGCACTTTTGCTGAGCAGATGAGACAGTGCGGTGATCTCTGAGATCACTGACTGGTCAATGCTAAAATCTAGAAGAGCAGCAAATCTGAACGCTCGCACCATTCGCAAGGGGTCATCTGCAAAAGCTCCCGGACAGGCGCGAATCAATCTACGCTGCAAATCACCAAAGCCATCAAGCGGATCGATAAGGCAAGGGACTGAGGTTTGATCCAGAATATCACTGACTTTGGCTGCCAGGGCATTGATGGTAAAGTCTCGTTTTTTGAGATCGTCCTCGATTGTTGCCGCACCTGTTCTAAAACCGGTGATATCAATTGTCCGCCCGTGCATAACTAATCGGCAGGAATCATCATGACGCTCTCCAAGCCCTACAACAGTGCCTGCTCCCTGGAGGTTTTTTACTTCTTCGAGAAATCGAGCTGCACCTCGGCTGATAGTAAAGTCCAGATCATTGGGTGTCATGCCGCACAGCCAGTCACGCAGGGCGCCGCCCGAAAGATAGAGTTCCGTTTTCCATCGCACCGCTACCTCCAGCATGGTTGTAACTATCCCAGACGGGTAGTGTGACAGCGCACGTCTCATTTGTTCATACGGGTATGGGTTGCCTCTTTTCATTATGACCATTCCAGACTATCATTTCCGCTGTTTTTATGCATACTTCGATCAAAGTCTGATACTATCATATTCGTGATCATGATACACGACTATACGTGACGTCATAAGTTCGAGGTGCTTGATCAGGCAAGGAACGAATGAGGAGGCCAGCGGAGCAGACAGATATTCTCGCCCATCCTGTTATATATTGGTTTGATCATTGGCATCGGCTTTTTTACTGCCGGCAAGATTATCACCTATGCTCTAGGGATGTTTTTTATCATCCCATAATGCAAGAGTACAATAATGAGTAATCCGCCCCAGAAGCCTTTTATTTATATGGCACCCCTCAGAGGGATTACCGATGCCCTGTTTCGGCGTGTCTATTGCAACCATTTTCATGGTATTGACAGCGCCATTGCACCGTTCATAAATCCGCAGCGCAAGGCTGCTTTTTCAGATAAATTGCTTTCAGACATACTACCTGACCCTAACTGCAGTCTACCGGTGATTCCGCAAATATTGAATAGCGACCCGGATGGATTTATCGTTCTTGCTGATCGACTCTATGAGTTAGGCTACGAAACAGTCAACTGGAACCTCGGATGTCCAGTACCTATGGTTGCAAAAAAAAGACGCGGCTCCGGAATGCTGCCCTTCCCGGACCAGATCGTCGAATTGATTGAACAGGTTTTACCAAGATTGAGGTGCCAACTTTCTATAAAAATGCGCCTTGGATTTCAGAATTATCAAGAATCACTAGATCTTCTCCCCCGTCTTGATAAATTCCCGCTGGCTGAAATCATCATACATGCTCGTCTCGGCAAACAGCTTTACAAAGGGCAGACAGCTCCCGATAGATTTGCAGAGTGTGTTGACCAAACGAAGCACAGCTTGGTCTATAATGGAGATATTACCAAATTCGAGATATATGCGGATCTTGCCAATCGTCTGCCGGCAATTAGCTCCTGGATGATTGGTCGCGGTTTGTTAGCTAACCCCTTTCTTCCTGAAGAGATAAAAGCCAAAGAATTCTCTGGACTCAGAAGGCAGGAAAGACTTGCGGCATTTCACGATGAGTTATTCCAAGAAATGAAAAGACGCCTAAGCGGACCAGGTCATTTGCTGGGTCGAATGAAACAGGTCTGGATCTATTTTATTGAATCCTTTCCGGAAAAGAAGAAACTCCTGAAGAACATTACTAAAGCATCATCTGAACAAAAATATCTTGAGGCAGTCAGAACAGTTATATCCGCCTAGGCACCACTGCCATACGATCATATCTGCCAGGATTTAAATATATCATCCTCAGCCGGTTCTACCAGTAATTCATACTGTTTCTGAAGATCTTCAACGATAACAAATCCGGCTAACGCCTGACCATTCAACTTTTTTGCATAACGGCTCACCAGGCTGGCTGCATATTTAACATCCTGCTCTTTTATGTAATTATCCTGGTAGAGCTCTCCTGCCCTCCGTATGAGAGCCGTTGGCCCTGGTCGTTCCTCAATATCAAAGCGGATATCGCCCGGCTCCTTCAACTCATCCAGCCGTATATTCTCTTGTTCATTTCGCCCGAGAATA
>JABDPQ010000582.1 GCA_013042695.1 Desulfobacterales bacterium
AATTGTTACGTATTTCATTTGCTCTGGTCTGGTTGAATAATTTAAGTGGAATTGATTCTTTAGATGATATAAACGCTCCCTTTACAGTATCATCTATGGGAACACCTATCAAAGAAAATCATCTTCGTAACTTTGGGCTAAGTTAGTGTAACGTTCTTTGTGTAAATACGCTGATCCGGATCCGAACTCGATTTAGTTGTCTCTGGGAACATGAGCAACTCGGAGCCAATTTTAAAATTTTCCTTCTCAGAAGCAAAACTCTTTATCTCTTACAAATCACAAATCATGAATACCAACCTGTTTTGCCCTCAATAGATTAATGTCAAAATCATTTGTCGTTCACATATGTTCAGACTCGGCCAACGAGCTTGATTTGCTGCACTTGGGATCCCTGAATACAAGGTTCCAGGATGTCCTTTGCAAGTCTGCGGAAAGCGATTATCTATGGAGAATGCCTGAAAATCATCCGTATACCGATCATACGGTACAGGCCTTTTTCCCTGGAACCTGGGAGGCAGAGAGAGCGGGCATGGGCTGATCACAAAAAAACATTAGCCTTCTGAAGGAGCGAGACAAACCAGCACTAAAAAAGCTCATGAAAAAACACATAAGAGATGCGGGGCGGGCTATGGAGAAGCAAATTGCTCAGATTTAGCGTTTATAGTCGCAGGTTGAATATATGCTGCTAGACGACGATGGCTTTGGTTAATGTCAAAAACTCAATGGCGATCCACTCGCTATAATATAGTCTCATGGCGGCTGCATTCGAGAAATTGCCCCCTGCCTTTGTTGGAAAATACCTCCCCCTTATCATAGACAATTTCGCCACGTGAGATGATTTGATCTGGCCATCCCTTGATCTTGAATCCTTCATAAGGGGTATAGTCCACATTGTGGTGCAGCATATCATTGCTGATGGTCAGTTCCCTATCTTTATCCCACACTATTAGATCCGCATCAGCCCCGATCGCAATTGATCCCTTCCGAGGATACAATCCATACAATTTGGCCGGGTTCGTGGACGTAAGCGCAACGAACTGATGTATGTTTATTCTGCCTTTCCCCACACCCTCGGAGAATAATAAGGGGAGCCGTGTTTCTATTCCTGGAATACCATTGGGAATATATGGGAAATCGACTTTCCTGCCACCAAGCTTTTTCCCCCGGGGATCCTCATATGAAAACGGTGCGTGGTCAGACGAGAAGACCGTGAAGAGCCCATTTCGCAAATTATTCCACACGATTTCCTGATTCTTTTTATCTCGTGGCGGGGGACTGCACACGCATTTTGCCCCTTCATATCCTTCTAGACCAAGGTCTTCGGCAGTAAGAAATAGATATTGTGGACAGGTCTCTGCATAAATATTTAAGCCGTGTCGACGAGCCCAACGAATCTGGTCTATCGCCTCGGAGCCGGAAACGTGCACAATTAATATTGGGACGTCAACGAGCTCAGAAAGAGCAATAGCCCTGTGAGTCGCCTCTCGCTCAACGAGCAAAGGGCGGGCATCGGCGTGGAATCTCGGTCCTGTTTTTCCCGCGGAAAGCAATCTTTTGGTCAGCCACGATATGCAATCCGAATTCTCGGCGTGTACCATAGCCAGTGCTCCCTGCGCTCGAGCCACAGACAGCACATCTAAAATCTGTTCATCATTTAGTTTAAGATCGTCGTAGGTCATGTAAATCTTAAATGATGAGCATCCTTCTTTGATGAGTTGGGGTAATTCATTGCGCAGAACTTCCTCGGTTGGGTCGGTAACAATGAGGTGAAATGCGTAATCAATGTGAGCATTACCGGCAGCTTTTCTGTGATAATCTTCAACCGCATTTTTCAGAGAGCTGCCTTTTTCTTGGGCAGCAAATGGAATTACGGTCGTTGTTCCGCCGCACGCAGCAGACAGAGTACCGCTGGCAAAATCGTCCGCCATTTGTATGCCCTCCGGCATAGGCTGATCCATATGACAGTGGGAATCGACCCCTCCGGGAGTGATAATTTTATCTTTAGCGTCTATCTCCTTATTACACGGAGGCAAAGACTCGGCTAACGCTGTTAAGCGACCATCAGTAATGCCAATGTCACAGAAAAACAAATCGGAAGCAGTAGCGACGGTGGCATTTCGTATTACGAGATCAAAAGATCTCATTGAGTGGATAACCATATCTAATTTCCATATTCGGTGATGATCTGTGTTGTTCGATATCTTGGCAGGGACTTCAGCGGCGATGTCAGTTTTCAACTACAAGCATAGTTATAATCATCCTGGCCAAGCAGTCTACATGACGAGCCTATTTCATGGGCGGGGTAATGGTTTTACACCGATTGGCACCCTTTATTGAAATCAAATCAGGCGTATAAGAAAGGGTCTGATAGTGTCCATATTCGGATTTACCCTTGTCAATCTGTCTCCGGGCAGTCAGTTTCGTCGGCGAAACTTTTCAGTTTGAGAAAAGCTTAAGAACAAGATGTAAAAATATAGCTAATACAAAATGTTAGCCTTATTAATCTGGGCCAATCTGTGGAGGGAAGGGGGATCACTTATTACATTTGGGTCCCAATAGTGATCCAATTTCCAATTGACACGATCTCGAAATATGTATACTGTCTACTGTATACAATAACGCGGGAGGGGAAATACTATGCTGCAAAAGCGAGATCCGCTTTTCCTGCAGGCCTATGAGGTCATTAAAGATAAGATTCTCAGGGGCACACTCGTGCCTGGGGAACGATTGGTTGAAACAACATTGGCAAGGGACCTTGGCGTCAGTCGAAACCCGATTAGGGAAGCACTGATGCTGCTAATGCAAGACGGCCTCGTACACTCCACCGCCAGCGGCCATATCGTCCATCCAATGACGATTGATGACATTCAGGAAATCTACGAGTGTCGCATGATGGTCGAGCCATTTGCAGCCTCTCTTGCGTCCCAACGTATCCAGCCGTCAGAGATATCCACTCTTTATCGCTACATTGATCAAGCAGAATCATGTTTTGCTTCAGGCGATATTGATGGAACGATACAAGCAAACTCCTCTTTCCATAACTCGATTGTCCAATTCAGCCAGAACCAATTAGTTTATTCAACATTCAAGATGATCGACAATCTTGTAGTTGTGTCACGCAATATTGAGATGAAAGTTCACCACCGCCCCCCTAATTACCTGGGGGAGCATCGAGAAATGGTGAGTTTGCTCGAGGCCAGGAAGAGTCATGAGCTTCATGAGTTGGTTATGGATCATATCAGGGCTGATTGGAACTATTTCAAGAAGTTTTCGGAGGCATCGGAAAAGGAACTGCTGATGGTTAATGCGGCTCAATAATTGAGTCGGGTAGGCACCACTCAACCTTTATGGAGTGAGGTCTCATTGTTCGATCTGTTGATTGAAAATGGTAAGGTCATTGACGGGACTGGTCGTGCGTCATTGGATGCCGATGTAGGTTTACATCAGGGCAGAATCGAGGCTATCGGCAACCTCAATAACGCGTTAGCAAAGACCACGATAGATGCCAGTGGTATGTGTGTATCACCGGGATTTATTGACCTGCATAGTCATTCCGATTTTACCCTGTTGCTCGACTCGAGAGCAGAGAGCTTCATACGGCAGGGTGTGACCACAGAAGTGATTGGAAATTGCGGTATGTCGGCGGCGCCACTAAAACACCCTGAAGATCTCAAAAGAAACGTCTTTTGCTATTCAGAGCCGTTTGAACCGCGATGGTCTTCGTTAGATGAATATTTCAGCATATTGGAAGGCAATGATTTAGGTATAAATGTGGCCCCTCTCGTTGGTCATGCCGCATTGCGAAGCTATGTGATGGGATTCGATCAGCGTCAAGCAACCATCGAAGAACAAGCTGAAATGGAACAGCTGCTGACTGACTGCATGGAAGTCGGTGCGTGGGGCATGTCGAGCGGCCTGGAATATTTTCCAGGTTCGAGTGCCAATTCTGAGGAGATTGATGGTCTCTGCCGAGTGGTGTCTAAATATGACGGTCTCTATGCGACACATGTCAGAAACCGTGATGAAAACTATAAGAAGGGATTTCAAGAACCGCTGGATAACGCATCGAGAAGCGATGTTCGTCTGCAGATCTCGCACATAGTCCCCAAATATGGCGCACCGCCCGAAGCTGCGCGCTGGACGCTGGAACAGATCAGCTCATATGCTGATACTATTGATGTCGCCTGTGATGCAATCCCCTATGAATGGGGGCCGACGACTATGACGGCGATCTTGCCGGCCTCCCTGCTGAAGCAAAATATTTCTGAAATCCTCAATATCCTGAGTGATCCATCGAGGCGCGAAGCGCTAAAACATCAGAAACAGTTCTTTTGGCTACTGATACGCGATCAGTGCTGGGATTCGATAAAGCTTTATCACAGCCTCAAATTTCCCGAGCTGATCGGAAAAAACGGTTTTGAACTTGCTGAAGCGTTGAACACAACTCCCTTTGATGCCATGCTCGATATACTCGCGGAGGAGGGTGAACAGATGTTTAGTGTGCTCATGATGGGGAAAATCAAGCGAGAAAATGACCTTGCAGACTGCATTGCCTACCAGGGCTGCAGTATTATCTCCGATGGCCTTTCTCTGTCTAGGACAGGTCCTTTGAAAGCTATCAACTGGTCACCTGGGTGCTATGGGTGGGCGCCACGCTTTTTTGAGCGTTTCGTCGGCAAGTCCAAATTACTTAGTATTGAAGAGGGTGTAGCGAAAATTACCGGTGCTCCTGCAAGCCGTCTCGGCCTGTCAAATCGTGGCCTTATTCGGAAGGGGTATTTAGCTGATATTGTCGTGTTTGACCCAGAGCAGTTGATGGACCGTACTTCTCTGGAGGACCCGGCCGTATATCCAGCCGGTATCAATTTTGTTGTCATTAACGGAGAGATTGCGGTCGAAAACGGTCAATATCTTGGTCGGCGTGAGGGGCGATTGCTGAGAAAATTCAACTGAGGATTATTTATGAGAAAACCTGATATTATTTTGAGCCAGTCGGTGGCGAAAAGGGGAACTTTTCTTGGACGAGCGCAAAGTTCCCTCGTGGACAACATTCACTCTACCTTAAGGGAGGAAGCACAATGAGTACAAAAAGAACAAAGTCTAGATTGATTGCGTTAATGGGTATTTTGCTCCTGGTTTTCTGCGCCTTGCCGGCAGCGGCCAAACCGGTGCTGATCAAAGCGCATTTTACCAACAATCCGGGAGAACCGCAGATCGTTGCCGCTGAACTCTTCAAGAAAATTGTCGAAGAAAAAACGAATGGCGACATCAAGGTTGAGATCTACCCAAACAACCAACTCGGTGAAAGTCGCTCAGTACTTGAAGGCATTCAGCTGGGCACCGTACAGATGGCGCAGGTCACCGGTCCGATGCTTTCCTTCGTACCGGAGCTGGTCGTTTTTGAACTGCCGTTTCTTTTTCGTGACCGCGATCACATGTATGCGGTCATGGATTCTGAGATCGGTAAAAGCCTCAATGCCAGTTTTGAAAAAAGAGGGTTCCATTCGCTGGGATATGGTGATGTCGGGTTGCGGCATATAATGACTGTTGGAAAGCCGATAAACTCGATCGAGGATTTGAAGGGCCTTAAAATTCGTACGATGGGTAACCCCGCTCACATTGAAGCTTTCAAGGCATTTGGTGCAAATCCGCTGCCGATGGCCTATGGCGAGCTTTATACGGCACTGGAACAGGAAGTCATTGATGGCGCCGAGGCTGCAAATATCAACTACGAGTCCAAGAAATTTTATGAGCCGGCACCAAACTGGGCCCAGGTTGGCTGGATCAACCTGGTGGGTTACACCGTGTTGAGCAAGAAACTCTATGACTCGCTATCTCCTGAATATCAGAAGATAATAGACGATGCAGCATTCGAGATGAATACACTGGAAAGAAAACTGTATCGTGATAAAGACGAGAACATGTTGCCGGAGTTGGAAAAATTAGGGGTAAAGGTCACTTATCCCGATCGCACGCCGTTTATGGAAGCCTCCATGGGAGTTTATGAGGCTTATGCCGATAAGATTCCAGGCGGCATGGATACCATAAACAAGATCATAAACTTCAAAAATTAGACTCCTCCGGGATGGGAAGGGCAGCGGTATCGTCCTTCCCATCTTTCTTGTGATCGGACCTCTTCAAGGCATGTTGGTTCGCCTGACAGTTGTGAATTCGCATAGAGGAATAACTCGCTGCCAAAGGGGATGAAGTCGTGAATCTGCATAATGATATCGGCGTGATACTAAATGATAACCTGGAGGAGCATGCCCGCATACTGCGGGACGCCTACCAGGCGTCAATCGTATCATTGGATCAATTTCAGGACTGGGTGGCGGAAGCTTTGCGGGAAGCTGGCGGGGAGACCGGCACATTTGAGGTTGCCGGCAGTGAGCTGTCGCAACAGCCGGCTTTTCTGCGGACCTACTCGAACGCCGCAGGCCTGGAGAGTGGGCCGCCCAACGTTTACAGCCACATTAATCCTGAGGCTGCTGATGGGATTTTATTTTTTGCCCATGCGGATAAATCGCCAGAAAGTTTTGAATTTGCGAAAGATATCCCGCAGCTGATTGAAACCGGGGACAGGTTTTGCGGCCCGGGAATCGCTGACGACGTAGCAGGTACCGCCGCGATGATATCTGCCTTGAAAATCTATAAGTCACTCAATAGTTCATCTCCTCAGCAGATACTCATTGCAAGTATTCTTGGCAAGCAGGGAGGGGTCTTCGGCAGCTACGGGCTGATGAAACGTTTCGGACCTATGTCATCAGCAGTCTACCTGCACCCTGCTGAGAGCGGGGGCGGCCTGGAGGAGCTGAAGGTTGCCAGTAATGGGCTTATCGAGTTTTTTATTGATCTGGAAGGCAAACCCCCAGATTCAACCGAGGTTCATCAGGCGATTTTCTCACGATCTGCAGAGAATGCCATAGATAAAGCCTTTTTAGTCAACAGCGCTCTTCAAGAGTGGGCCCGGGCGCAGTCCGACATATATCACCACGAGGCTGTGCAGGCAATGGCTGGACAATCCTTTGCGGTGAGCCTGGGACTTCTCGAGACTGGCTCTGAAACCGAGGTTTTTGAAATACCTCTCAGCTGTAAGATGGCGGGAACCATCTGTTTCCCGCCCGGGGCTAATTTGCAGAAGGTAAGAGAAGATTTCGAGGCCCGACTCGTGCGGATCACTGAAAGCGACAGCTGGCTGAGACACGGTCATTGGCAGCTTGAATATGGCGACCGGATTGCCGAATCGAGTGAAGCTGCGGTTGAAAGCCCGTTCATTCAGCAATCATCAGACATTGTCGAATCGGTGACGGGCACACGGCCCCGGTACTTCTATGGGCACAGCATGAGTGATATCCG
>JABDPQ010000590.1 GCA_013042695.1 Desulfobacterales bacterium
AGGCAGAGGTGTCGTTTCGGGAAGGTTGTATTATTAATCCAAGTTTTGGCAATCTGGTGAACCAGAAGGCTATATTTGAAATACTCGCCGAGCGGGAGGGGACCTACTCTTTTAGGACCGGGCTCTCTCCCCAGCAGATGAAAGCGGCCGAAATTGGTGATTTCATGATGCTTCTGATGGAAGGTGTAAAGCGGGTCGATGAAGACAAAGAGCGCACCTATCATTGAGGGAAGAAGCGATTAGCTTTTAGCCGTTAGCTCTATGAGAAAAGAAGCTATTAGTTATTAGCAGTTAGCAATTAGCTGATAATGGCCAAGGCATCGATTTTTCAGAAGGAATTTTTATCAACAGATACTTGCTGAGAATCTCATAGTATTCGCTATTACCGATTCGGTTCACAGGTCTTCTTTGGTTTTAAAGCTAACGGCTAAAAGCTAATAGCTAATAGCTTCTTTATGAGCCCCTCTCATTCGAGTTCCTCTCTGAACGGCTCCAACTGGAGTACTTCTGCAAAACTGTCAACATAATATTCAGCATCCAGATGCTTGTTTTTAAAAGCAATCAACGGTACCCCGCAGGCTTTGGTGTGCTGGCGATCGACGATTGAATCACCGATATAAATTGTTTCGGACGCACGACAGTCAAAAAATGATAAGATTTCTCTAAGGGCATCGGGTGCCGGTTTGGGATTTTGCACATCAGAGGCAGTCACTACCTTTGCAAAATAGCTGCCTAGCTGATACTGCTCCAGCAGCGGTCCCATTGTTGTCGTGCGGTTAGTGGAAATTGCCAGCCGGTAGCGAGTTTGGGCAGATTTTAGAAAATCAACCAGGTCGGGTTCAATCTTCATATGTTGCAGGTAAGGAGCATACGTCAACGTTTTACGGCGGCGAAACACTTCGTTGATATCCTGTTGCGGGTAATGTCGGAAAATGTGCTTCACTGAGTTTGTAACGCTCTGCATGTGAACAAATTCCAGTTCATCATCGCGCATTTCAGGAAATCCGAACGCCGCCAGCAAGTCATTATAATAGGCGATGTTGGCTTTTCGGGAATCAAACATCACCCCGTCACAGTCTAATACGATCAATTTTAGCATCTCTGTCCTAATCGAGTCATGAAGGTTTTTTTCAATTATGGATCATCCGGATATCGCGTATTCGGTAAGGGTAAGCGCATGCTGGCTGTTCCCCATTCGGTGCCGCTGAGCAGCGGAGCCAGTGGTGGAACAAGACGCCAAACCTGTCTGAGCGTCAGCGAGTTTTTGGTGTCCCACCATTGGCGAGCAGCACAAGGGAGCCCGCAGGGCCGGTATCGTTCGGGGTGTCCTTTTCTTTATCATTCTTTTGGACAAGCAAAAGAATGATGCCACGCGGCGAGCGGAAACAACCAGAAGGTACAACCAGACAAAGCAGAAAATATATGTATTCATTTACCGAAATGATCCCATTTATTCACTGAAGAGAAACCATTTTACCCAATTGATGGCATATCGCAGCAATTGTTCATCATCATAAAATATATTCTCCGGCAACGCTGCTGCACCCGCAATTGTCCCCTCCTTGAGTTTCGATCGAAACGTGTCAATATCATAGAGGGCAGTGATGTAGCTCTGTGTTTGTTTTGGGGTTAAGCTCATACCCGCTCGTATTTTCTCATGTTGCAGGATCTCGGCCACTAAATCATTAAAATAATTGTAAGATGCCAGACCCTGAGCGTTGGAAAAGCTCTCGATAGTCTGCAATGTACGTTCTTTAAACCCATGGCAATGGGCCTCTTTCAGCAGAACAAAAAACTCTTCCAGCTGCTTTGCTGATTTTACCGTTGCTCTTCCCAGTGGATATGTTCTGCAGGCCCCTGGCCTATGCTTGTATATCGAACAGCCTTCTGGCTTGACAAATATACAGCTCGCCTTGCCGTCGTTTACCATGGTCAGATAGAATTGCGGCAGGGAGCTCTGCTGATCATGCTCAACAATGATGAATCTTCTCAGAAGCTCTGATGAGTGCAATCCCGTCGCTTTTCTCATACGCAATGCATCGTATGGCGTCAGCGCAAGATCCAGTTGACGGCAGCAGTTGGTGAAACAGTCTATTTTCTGGTGACAATGAAACGAAAAAGGTTCGCCCGGAATGATCCGGGCGACGTTTTCGGGAAGATTGGGTTGGGTCATGACAGATCAGGCTTTGTGACGTTTCCAAAACGTCAACAACGGACTTGCAATAAAGATTGACGAGTAGGTTCCCACGAGCACTCCGGCGAGAAGCGCAAAGGAAAAATCATGAATCACCGAGCCGCCAAAGAGAAATAAAGAGAGCAGGACCATTGCAGACGTCAATGAGGTGACAACGGTTCGGCTAATCACCTGATTGACACTGCTGTTTATAATTGATGACGTCAAACGGTAATGTTCTGTCTTGCGCATATTTTCGCGGATACGATCAAAGACGACAACAGAGTCGTTCAGCGAATAGCCTGCTAAAGTAAGGAGGGCGGTGACAATGAGCAAAGTGATTTCAACGTTGAGCAACCAGCAGATGCCAAGTACTACTAAAACATCATGAAATGTTGCAATCGCTGCGGCCAGCCCAAAGCTGAGATCGAAGCGAAAGGCAAGATAGATGATCACCCCAGCCAATGAAATCAAAATGGCCTGGATGGCCTTGTTTCGGAGTACGGCGCTGATACTCGAGCCGATTTCTGACTGGCTCTCGAGTACAAAGCTTTTTTCGGCTAATTCTTTGTCAAGAATTTGATTAACCTGTTCACTCAGATTAGCCACCACAGCTTCCGATTGTTTAACCTTGACGATCAGGCGGTTCTCATTTTCCACTTCCTGCAGATTAATCCCTTCCATACCGTTTCGATTAAATGCGTCACGAACTTCTGCCATGCTGAAGGTTTGCTGGGCCTGGTATTGCAGAAGTGAGCCGCCCGAAAAATCGACGCCTAAATTGGCGCTTCCCCGGGCAATTTGGAAGAAGGCGATAAAACCAAGAAGAACGAGGAATCCGGAAAGTGAAAAAGTAATTTTCTTTACCTTCATGAAGTCTATAGCCGGCTTTTTAACAAACTGCAGAAAGCGTAGCTTCTTAAGTGCCTGTCTGCTCGTCAGGGTATCAAAAATGAGTCGAGAGCAGAATAATGCCGTAAAGAGGTTGAAGATGATACCAAGAGAAAGGGTTACCGCAAAACCCTTGATTGGACCGGTACCGAAAAGGAATAGTGCCATTGCTGTTATCAGCGTGGTTACCTGCGAATCAACAATGGTCAACAAGGCCTTGCCAAAGCCACTATCAACGCTTAATCGCACCGATTTCCCGAGCGCATGTTCTTCCCTCATGCGCTCGAAAATAAGCACGTTAGCATCGACGGCCATACCAATTGAAAGGACAATACCAGCTATTCCAGGAAGCGTCAGAGTTGCGTTAAGCACGGCGAGTCCGGCAAACAGAAAAAGAATGTTCAGCGTCAACGCAAAGTTGGCTATGACACCTGAGAGCCGGTAATAGATGATCATAAAACCAAGCACCATGAGCGCTCCAAAAAAACCAGAGATAAGGCCTTTCTGGATAGAATCTTTGCCAAGGCTTGAGCCGACAGTCATATTCTGAATGACATCAACTGGTGCTGGCAGTGCACCAACCCGCAGAACGATAGCGAGATCCGATGCTTCTTCATGGGTAAAGCTGCCCGAAATCTGAGCAGAACCGCCGAGAATTCTCTCACGAATCACCGGCGCGGATTTGACCACGCCGTCGAGAACTATCGCCATCCGACGGCCGACGCTCTTTTCTGTGATGGTTGCAAAAACTTTTCCGCCCCGCGAGGTGAAATCGAGGCTGACATAGGGCTCGTTAAAACTGCCGCCAATCCGAACCTGGGCATTTTTAACCATGTCTCCTGTCATCAGTACTTTATTTTCAAGAAGAATAGGTCGTGCTGTTTCAAGCCCTGTCTGTTTATTTTTGTCCCGCTCAAAATAAATTGAGGTATTGGCAGGTAAACTGTTTGCCAAAAGTCTATTAAGCTTGCTTACCTCATCGCGTTCCTGCCATCTTCCTGACCATTGACCGGAATCTGTTGCCTGGAGTACGAGCTGATCAATATTTGTCCCTTCCGGGTCGGCAACCAGTTTAAATTCAAGCTGGGCCGTGTCGCCGAGGAGCTTGAGCGCACGCTCCGGATCACGTATCCCTGGAAGCTGTATGACGATTTCATCACTGCCCTGGCGGATGATCACCGGTTCGGCCACCCCAAACTGATCAATCCTGTTACGGATGATTTCAAGCGATTGATCAACGGCATTCTCTTTAATATAATCAATTTTCTCAGCACTCAACCGAATGATGATGCGGGGAAAACTCCCTTCTTTGGCGTCAACACTGATGTTGAGTTCCTCTTCATAGCCATCCCGGATGATTTCTTGAACTTTATCAACAGCACTGGCATTTGGCAGGGTAAAGATTACCGTGCTTTTATCCCCGGAATTCGTTTGAACAGCACTGATCGATTCTTCTGCCAGGGTGTCCTTGAGATCGTTTGCGGCAAGCTCCAGGGTGTTCTCCTGGGCTTTTTGAAGGTTAACCTTCAGGACAAGGTGCATGCCTCCTTGAAGATCAAGGCCGAGCCGGAGCCCTTCTGGCGCCATATATTTTTTCCACCACGACGGTGTATTGGCATAAAACGAAGGTACAATGGTGATGACAGCGAGAATAATCAGGAAAAACAACAGTCCAACTTTGAGTTTTAATGTTGTGTTCATAGCAGTTCCAGGAGGATTTTTTATAAAACAGCGTTATGATCTTAGATGTCAGCCTCGCGATTATACCGTAATGCCCGAATCTTGCAAGTTACCCCGTCAATTTTCTCGGGGAAAATATCAGTATACGTTCCTCATGCTTGTAGAGAGTTGTATCACTATAAACAAGAGGTAAAACGACGAGGAGGAGAACTGGGGGGACAGATTAGCTGGTTTTATTTATGATTGCAGCCATGCAGCCTGCGCCAAAACCATTATCGATATTGACCACGGCAACACCAGGAGCACAGCTGTTCAGCATGCCAAGCAGTGCGGCAAAGCCTCCCGTGCCGGCCCCGTATCCTATCGAGGTTGGCACCCCTATGACCGGACAACTGACCAGACCGCCAACAACACTTGGCAGGGCACCTTCCATACCTGCAGCTACAACGATGACAGAGGCACTTGTGAGGATAGATTGTTTATTGAGTAACCGGTGAAGACCAGCAACCCCCACATCATAAAGCGGCGTTACCGGATGTCCTAAACAATGGGCCGTAATCCTTGCTTCTTCCGCAACAGGTATGTCTGATGTGCCGGCACACATGACAACGATATTGCCTCGAACAGTGTCTTTATCCACGGTGGCACCATTGCAGCTCAGCATCCTTGCCTGGGAATGATAGGTAATTGCCGGCAGAGCATCTTTAATGATTTTGGCCTTGTGCTGATCGATGCGAGTTGCCAGCAGCGTCCCCGGTTTGCTCAGCATGGCGCGGGCAATAGTGATGATCTGTTCAGCAGTTTTTGATTCACCAAAAATGACTTCTGGCAGACCCGTGCGAAGCTCTCGATGATGGTCAATACAGGCATCAGGCAGAAACTCTGAGGGGAAATGCTTGAGCGTTTCCATTGCCTCAGAAATGGCCACGGTGCCTGCCTGAATGGCTAGAAGCAGTTCTTCAAGATGTCTCTGATCCATAGAGTAGTAGTAAACAGTAAAAGAAAGCTATTAGCATTTAGCTGTCAGCAGTTAGCGAGTTCTATTTTCCTTCTTCAGGCTCATTGCTTTTAGCTTATCGCTAAAGGCTAAAAGCTAAGAGCTGATTTTTTGTATCGTCCTTTTCACCTTGCCATCATGTTTACCAGGATACATAATTCTGTTACAATCTGCTTCCTGTATTTCATATCAGGCAATGTTGTCAGCATTCGATGTGCTGAATGAAAAGCGAAGCATTATCTAGAAAGCATGACAAGAAAACGGGAATTACCCGTTACACGAAAAAAAATAAGAGAATAGCAACGTCAAAATCATGGAACAACAAAAACTCCCAGAGTTCATCTCAGCACTTCAAAAAACTGAAGCCTTTGACCATCCGGTTGAAAATGTCACCCTTATCCAGACACATATTTCATATGTTCTGGTTGCGGGCGAATACGTCTACAAATTCAAAAAGCCGGTAGACTTTGGATTCCTCGATTTTACCACCCTTGATAAACGGGCTCATTTTTGCCGGCAGGAACTCACACTGAACAGACGCTTATGCCCGGACATATATCTTGATCTTGTGACGGTTACCAGTGAGAATGATGCGTTTAGACTCAATGGAGGCGGTAGCATCCACGAATATGGAATTAAGATGAAACGGTTGCCGGAGGAGCGCATGATGGGCAGGATGATCCGTAATGAACAGCTCAAATATCATCATCTCGATGCCATCGTTGACACACTGGTACCTTTTTATAATAAGGCGGATAGTAGTGAAACCGTGCGCTCATTTGGAAAAGCAGAATCGGTTGGCATAAATGTTCTGGAAAACTTCGACCAGACTGCGCCATTTGCCGGAGGCGATGCGCTTACTCATGATCAATTCGAAGTAATTAGCAGCTATGCCAAGAAAGTGCTCAAGAACACCACTCGTTTTGACAGGCGGGTGACAGACAGACGAATCAGAGATTGCCATGGCGATTTGTACTCGGCAAATATCTGTCTTGATGCACCAGTACATATTTTTGATTGTATAGAATTTAATGAGCGGTTTCGTTTTTCCGATGTAGCTGCCGATGTCGCTTTTTTGGCCATGGATCTCGATTATCATGGCTTAGAAGAATACTCAGACTACTTTCTTACTACCTTTAAAGAGGCATCAAAAGACCCAGATCTATGGGAACATACTGGCTTTTACAAATGTTATCGGGCCTATGTTCGAGGGAAAATAGGTCTGTTTACAGCAGCTGACCCAGCAGTAGATAAACAGACAGCAAAGATCTGTACAGAGCAGGCAAAAAAATATTTCACGCTTGCGGAGAGATATGCCAGAGAAGAATCCTGACAGCAGACGGCTGATTATATTTTTCGGCATGATAGCTGCCGGCAAAAGCTTTTTAGCCAAAGAGTGGGCATACAGAAATCAGTGTCCGTACCATAACAGTGATGTGATTAGAAAAGAACTTGCCGGATGCAGCCAAAACAGCAGGCAAACTTTTGCGATCAACCGGGGAATTTATAGCCCCGAGTATACAAAAAAAACATATGACGAGTTAATAAATCGTGCAGAAAAAGGCTTACAAAGTACAGTATCAGGCTGTGCCGTTCTTGATGGCTCCTACAAAAATAGCAGCGATCGCCAGTCTATTGTGTCATCTTTCTCTTCCAAGGCAACGGTCTTTTTTATCTATTGCTCATGTTCTGAGGCTACGATCAGAAAACGACTGCGATCCCGGGCTGCTGACCCGCAATCGATATCTGATGGTCGCTGGGAGATATACCAGCAACAAAAGGGCAGTTTCCAAATTCCGACCAAGATCGATGGCGCTCATTTATTGCATATTTATACGGAAAAGCATATTGATGAGTTAATCAAGGAAGTCGACAGCTTTATTGGCAAAAATAGTAGCTGTTAGCCGTTAGCTGTTAGCCGTTAGCTTAAGAATCTTAACGTGAAATAAACGAAAACTCCAAGCAGCGCAATATATCTACTAAAGGTCTTTACTGGTCTTTTTAGTAATCTAAGGAGCCTTTTGCAAAATGATGATTTTCGTTCAAAGTCAAGGCATGCGAAAAATTTTTACCGCAGGCATATAATTAATATTCCGAGGATCAAAAATTAAGCATAACGTAGAGGTTGAACGAAAAGGGCGTTTTGCAAGTGGCTCACTTAGTAACAAGGCGGAAATATGATTTGCTACCATGGGCGGCACTGTCAATTTCTATGTACAAATCGGCTTTTCCAGCAAGTGAGGGAAGGGGATGTTGAATAGAACTTTTTTAAAGCTAATTGCTAAACGCTAAAAGCTAACAGCTAGTAGCCACTACAGCCACTAAGGATACAATTCAATCCCTGATATTCCATTATAACTAAAATCAATTACTTGGAAAATATTGTGTACACACGAATCTATTTTTTTCAATTTCCAAAGACTACCACCGATAAACCGATTATATACCGTCTGATCAAAGAGCATGATGTAGAAGTCAATATCTTGCGGGCAAATATTCTGCCTCAACAAGAAGGCATCATGATACTTGAGATTAAAGGCACAAAGAACAATGTGAAAGAGGCCTTGGCTTACCTTGAAGGTCTCGGTGTGGGTATAGAGCGATTGGCTACCAGAGTTCGGCGGGACGAGGAACGCTGTTTTCAGTGCGGCGCCTGTACCGGCATCTGCCCGGTCGGAGCCCTCTATATCCGTAGAGAGGACATGGCTGTCTTATTTGATGCTGATAAATGTACCGGATGCAGTCAATGTGTACTTATTTGCCCAGTACGGGCAATGGAGATGTCACTTGGTAAGGAATGGCATGAAATTGAAAAAAATGTGGCGCTTAACAGCAGCGATTAGCGGTTGGCTTTTAGCTTTTAGCAAAAGGTTATATGCCGGGAATATGTATTAGTAACGTGCAGTTATCTGGGATCTGGTAATTGAGGAATTACTAATAATATCAATAGGAAAACGTCTAAATAATCTATTCAACGCGCCAGGTAAATATGTAAGTTGGGGTACTTTTTTTAAGCAAACAGCTAATAGCTAACAGCTAAAATCTAACAGCTGATCCTAGAAATCAATAAAGTCTCTCCAGTTCGGCAATGATAGATCGCTGAACCATTCGCCCCAGCCAGATGTCGGTGGCGTGCCTGCCTGA
>JABDPQ010000593.1 GCA_013042695.1 Desulfobacterales bacterium
ATCCGGGAGACAGATTAATTTTCACAAAACAACCTGAAAAAAAATCGGTCCCCTAAGTTATTATTAGAAAAATTTAATCTGTCACCCGAAATAAAGACCCGATGCTGAGGAATAGGGGTAATCAGAAAAAATAATTACCAGCCTGAATAGAAAATTTTTCAAAGCGCGAGAACATCTATGAGCCTACTGCCTGCAATTGAACGTCAAACAAACGAAAATCCTGACAGCACCGTTATCTGGCTTCACGGTCTCGGTGCTGATGGCAATGATTTTGCCCCGATTATTCCACAATTACGGCTTCCTCAAGAAATGGGAATTCGTTTCATTTTTCCTCATGCACCTGAAATTCCTGTGACCGTTAATGGCGGTTTTGTCATGCGTGCCTGGTATGACATTCTTGAAATGCAGATAGACCGCAGAGTAGATGTCAAACAACTGCTGAAATCTGCTGAGGAAATTACTGCTTATATTGATCACGAGATTGCACGAGGCATCAAAAAAGAAAGAATCGTCATTGCCGGTTTTTCCCAAGGTGGCGCGGTAGCATATCAGGCCGTACTCAGTCGTTCTGATGCATTAGGCGGGCTGCTGGCAATGTCAACCTATTTTGCTACCTGGGACTCGATTGATTTGGCCGAGGGCACAAAAAAGATCCCCATGGAAGTCCATCATGGGCTCTACGATCCTGTGGTTCCAGAACATCTGGGCCAAAAAGCGGTTGCAGAGCTTGCGGAGCATGGCTATAAACCAGTCTATCGGACATACCCGATGGAACATGGGGTTTGCCCTGAGCAGATTGATGATATCTCTGACTGGCTGCAAAGCACGCTGAGGAATTGATGGTGAGAACAAGACACTATTTGACAGGAAACAGCACCAATCTATACGACCCACTGTTACCTGAAATGACCCAACAATGCGAGGACTGACGATGTTTACAATTGCTGATATTCGTGATATTGCCATTCAAATAGAGCTCAATGGTGAGAAGGCCTATCGAGCAGCGAGTAAGAACGCTGCTCATCCGCTGATAGCTGAGATATTTACCTGGATGGCGGATGAAGAAAAACGTCATGCCCGCTGGTTTGAATCAATCGAATCTGATCAAAAACTCACCGAAGAGCAGATCGAACTTGAAAAAATGGGTCGCCAACTGCTGCAGGAAATGGTTGCCGGGCAGACGTTTTCACTCGAGCAGAACAGTCTGCAAAAATCAGCGTCTTCTGAGGCCATGCTTGTTCAGGCTGGATCGTTCGAACAAGACACCATTCTTTTCTACGAGTTCCTCAAAGACCTCATGGATAGTGAAGATGCCTGCAGGCAGCTTGATAGAATAATAGCAGAGGAGCGTCGACATTTCGAACAGCTAGAAGAGATGAGCAGAGCAGATGTTGAATCCTGTCGAGATCTGTCGCTTTCAGAAGAGGCCTAGTTTTTCATGAAGATAGTCCGGGCACTGCCGTTTTCAGTGCTCATTATACTCTGTCTTACTCTCGGTCTTGCTCCTTTCAGCCCCGAGCCGCATATCTGGGAAAAGATTAAGCTGCTGGCTGCTGGCGAATTAACTGTGCCGATCGACATCTTTGACCTGTGCATGCACGGTTTGCCGTTTGTTCTATTGTTTATCAAGATGATGACAAAGGTGACCAGAAAAGAAAATTGAGTGCAGCGTCATGACACAAAAATCACCAAAAAAGACGAAGAGTGGATACCAATTTGTGGTCATTTTCATGGCAGGCTGGGCGCATTATTTCGGCAACCAGCAGGCTCTGTTCACCGCAGCGTGACTCAATCTCTAATAGGCAAGCACAGAATTTGAGCATCATTTCTTGGTATCAGAGATGTCATCCTTGCTGGGTGTGAGAAAATTCCACCTGAGATCCTCGTCTTCCTCTTTTTTAGATGAGCTGAAAAAATGCTGCTTTGCAAGCAGTTCCATCTGGCTTCGTTTTGCCGCAATGAGTAGTCGCAAAGCAGTAATGGCTTGGCTGGTACTGTCTTTAAACCCCCTGTTATCAATCCCTGTCCGCGTTGCTTTGTTGGAGGGGAGGGCATATTTAAGGTCCTGGAGGGTTTTTACCTCACCGTTTTCGGTGAGAAATATACCAGAAGCGCTCACCTGACCAAGTACGATGTTTTCTGCACTCTTCAAGTTGAATAAGCTGCCAGCGTGCGACAGCGATATCGCCCCAACCCCGGCATCTTTGAGCGAGACGAGTTGCTGTTGCGATGCTGACGGGTTCATCCATACTTTAAGCTTTGAAAAGATCGGATCGTTCTCATCGATCCAGTTATTCTCATCAAGATCATGAACAGCAAGATCAGCAAAACCGGAGCCACTCAGGGGCCCAAAGAGCTCTTTGCCGATGGTTATCTTGTTGTCCTCGTCCAGGTCAAGAGCCAGGAATCCGCTGCCTTGACGCAAACCAGGTAGAATCTCCTGTTCACCATCTCCGTCCATGTCAAAGCGAAATGACTGTTCACTCAATGTGTCAAGGCCGCTCTCGAAGTGCAATACCAGCGGGTCAATCAAATATCCGGCAGCTGCGTGAGCAAAAATAGATTGGCGCACGATTGTTTGCCGCTGGATTGAAACATTCAGTGAAAAATCAATGTTGCGTCCATCTGCCGTTGTGACTTTGCCGCTCGAGTTGAAATTGGCAAATTCATATTCGTACTGGACCTTATGGGATGAGAAACTCATGCTGAATTGTTGTCCGCCGAGTCGATAAAAACGTCTTTCTGCTCTCCTCGGTGCTTGCAGGCTGCTCAGGATCCTCTCGGAGAATGGCTTTGGATTAATTTCTCTGAGGGTGGTTTCAGCCCCGGTCAATGCACTGACTGCTTGAGAAATAACATGATTCTCGTTGAATTCTCTCAGTTTGTTCTTTGTTGAATCAACCGCTGAACGAGCCTGCTGAGAGCCTTTCATTCTCGCCGTGTTCTGTTCAGCAATCAGGTTTTTTAAAATGGAAAAATCGGGGTTGAAATGTTGGTCTTTGTGACCGAGGTGATTACGGCTCAAGATTTTACCGCTTGAAGTTCTGCTCACATCCTTGTGGCCCGTTGACGCGTCCATGCTGATCTGCGAAGAATTGATGATCATCGCATACCTCCTACGTCAGAATTAATCTGTGGGCTCAGCAATTCGTATCGGCAGGCAGCAGCAATTTCTAAAGCAAAGAAGTGAACAATAAACAGCAGAACACCTTAAAGCTCTCTGATTACAAACAAGGATTAAAGGGTTACTATAGGGTGTATCGTCAAATGTTGAAAGGCAACAGAGATAGCGGACCACGCGGTGCGATGAGCAGACCATCATGATACAATCAATTTCCCAGTTCATACTCAGGGTAATAGGCTGGCAGGCAATTTCCACGATTCCGCCGCTTGAGAAGTACCTGCTGGTCGGTGCACCGCATACGACAAACTGGGATTTTCCACTGACGCTGCTGGCGCTTTCCAGTCTGGGAGTGAAATTTAACTGGGTTGCCAAGCATACATTGTTTTGGTGGCCACTTGGCTTATTCTTGCGAGTGATCGGTGGAATTCCGGTTGACCGCAGTGGCGGCATGGCATTTTTGAAGCAGGCAATCGAGCTCTACAAAGAGCGTGACAAGCTCATTTTAGCCATAGCCCCAGAAGGCACTCGCAGTAGAACCAGTCACTGGAAATCGGGGTTCTATGTCATTGCCCGAAAGGCCAATGTGCCCATTGTGCTTGGTTCTATCGATTACCCGACAAAGCAGATAACGATTGGCATGGTCCTGATGCCATCGGGAAATATCGAGAAGGATTTTAAGCGTATTCGCGAGTTCTATCGAGGCAAGGAGGGCAAATACCCAGAAAAGCAAGGAGAGGTGAGGCTCAAGAAGACAAGCCAAGAC
>JABDPQ010000472.1 GCA_013042695.1 Desulfobacterales bacterium
GTATTTGCTGACTTTGCCAACTCAAAGGTTTCAGTTCCGTTTTTCTCATTAGTAATACTACTTCCTGTTTCTCTTGATTTTCTTGTCAGTGAATTTTTAATCCTCTGAAACCGTGTGGATACAGGAAGCACCTTAACCCTGTCAAACTATATGCTGTTTAAACCAGCCAGTGCGAATCTTAATTTGAGACGCGCGGATAATTCCGTGGAATCTTGTTTGTTGCCTAACAGACTACTCTTCTGTATAAATACACAATATGTAAGCGTGATATCCTGTTAACTTGATAGCCAGCAAAATACGCGTGATATATAGCAGAATATTCTCTATCCTGTTGATTTTACGATTCTATCTTTTTGTTCCTCTATTGAGCTATAAGGAAACCAGAGAATAACTTGTTATGCCCTCTGCGAAAATAGGAGTTTAATAAATGAGCGAATGGAAGCTACCCGAGGCCTACGTTTTCGATGGGCGTATCGTACGATATGGGGTGAGTGGTGATGGCCCTCCGGTGGTCGTGGTTCATGGCACACCTTGGTCTTCGTTCAACTTGCGACATCTTATTTCAGCGCTATCTCAAGGCTTCACTGTATACTACTATGATCTTATCGGTTACGGTCAGTCGGATAAGTCACCTGGTGATGTTTCACTGGGCATTCAGAACCAGGTGTTGGGTCAAATCTTGGATCACTGGGGGCTTGAGAATCCAGCCATCGTTGGCCATGACTTCGGAGGTACGACGGTACTTCGAACGCACCTCATCAGTGGATGCAATTTCGACAAGATCGTACTTATTGATCCGGTGGCGGTTTCCCCCTGGGGCTCGCCTTTCTTCCAGCATGTCAATGCTCATGAGGCTGCTTTTGCGGGTGTTCCAGACTATATTCATGAGGCAATTGTTCGTGCTTACGTGAAAACAGCCGCATTCAAACCCATAGATGATGCGACACTGGATATGATTGTCCTTCCATGGACAGAGCCAGACGGAAAAGCAGCTTTTTACCGGCAAATTGCACAGGCAAATTCAGGTTACACGGATGAGGTCCAACCCCTGTACACCCAGATTTCAAAGCCTGTTATGATCCTTTGGGGACGCGAGGATACATGGATACCGTTGGCACGAGGTGAGGTATTACACGATATGATCCCGGGATCATCATTGCATGTCATTCCAGATGCCGGACATTTAGTGATCGAAGAGCAGCCAGATCAGCTTGTTGAAAAAATTCGTCCTTTTCTTCTGAGTGAAGACATCACATAACCAGGCTAATTCAGCCGACGCAAAAAGCCGCGCGGCTGATTGGTAGCGTTAACATTGCAAATACAAATCTCTTGACTTCCCATTGATTTCAAAATGTTACCTTCTTCCTGAAAATCTCCGAGGAGGATCTTTCCTGATGGAATGTCAGGAATGGATAAACTCAAAAACGAAAAGTACCTTGTCATGTTTGGATGCCTGTAACCTTCATTAGGTTCCCTATTTGACTTTTTTATTTCCTTGACCTACCATGAAATTGTACCGCCTCCTCTAACATGTGGCCCCGGTTGGCCTCCAGCTTTCCGGGGCCAAGTTGTTTCTACTCCTCTGCAAGAGTTTGGTTCCCTCGCTAAAATGGTCCGCCAGCATAGTCTAGGAATACAAGCAAAACATGTGATCGTTGGTGCGGATATAAGATACAATTATGAAGTGTCCTATATCAGTCAACAATACAGGAATAACGCACTCATTCTGGAATTAAAGAAATCAGAGGGGTTTGAGCTGGCAATATCAATGGTTAAGCTGAGACGCGAGCATTTTTTGCGCGTCGTCTAAAGCGATTTGTTATGGTGGGTCTATTGATGAGCTGTATATTCGTCCAGCAATCTTCGAATCATTTTTTGATATTGAGTATTATATTTTTTTGCTTCATTTTTAAAAAAGTCAACGCTCGTTTTACTGAGTGCAATCGTGATCTTAACCGTCTCGTCTTTGAGGGCGAGTTCTTCAGGTGAGGGCAGGAAGTCGGATACTACCTTCACTTTACCCATGGGTTCATTCGTGTATTTTATTTTCCCTTTCATAAATCTTTTTCCCCTTCCGCCAATATCCGGCTCCAATGATTCTGATTTTGTTTTTTCTATAGGTGAATCTGACAGACAGGATGCCATCAGTTACTTTACCGATGCAATAATATCGGTTTTCCTCATCGCTGTGCTCCAGATCTTGCAGGATAATACGTTTTTGATCGAGAAAAGATAACTGCGCCAGGGCAAATGAAACCCCGTGTTTTTCCTGGTTTATCAGATCTTTGCTGGAATCCCACTCAAAATCAGATCGTTTTGTCATATGCGTAAGATATGGCGAGACCTTCCATTTGTCAATATATTTACATGGCTATTTATATGGCTTTGATTGTTCATAACCTTTAATATACGGCAGTTGCTTTTTGGTGATATGTACCTGTTATACGGCTGTGTGATAATAGGAAAATCTCATAGATAGTCTACAATAACATAGTGATAACAATGTTTTTGATAGTGTGGGTTTTGGGAAAGTCATTAAGGAAATCTGCGAAATGTATAATATGTGGCGTTTTGAAAGGGCATATCTGATATTGCCTGCCGTTGCTTATGTTTCCAAGCATCTCGAAACCTACAAGGAATTTCCACCGCGACAGAAACCCGGCAGTTTTAACTTGGATCAGGTTTTGAGTACACTCCAGGATAGTACTACCACCAACCGCTAATATGCCTGTGGTGTTAAAACAGGTATTCATATTAAGGCTTGCTTTGCTCTGCGAAGCGAGCCTTTTCGACTCCTCATCAATTCAAGCGTAATTTTCAATGAATAATCGCCAATCTATTCAATACATTGCAGAGTCAATGAATGCGGCTATAATTGGGCAGGAGAAAGTAGTTGAATTGCTCCTCATCGCCTTCCTTGCCGATGGCCATGTACTCATGGAGGGGTTGCCAGGCGTGGCCAAGACCCGATCAATTAAAACTATTGGCAGACTGGTGGACAGCGAATTCCGCCGAGTCCAGTTTACCCCTGACCTGCTGCCGTCAGATGTCACCGGCTCCGAGATTTACCGGGAACAGACCGCGAGTTTTGATTTTCAGCCAGGACCTATTTTCGGAAATTTGGTGCTCGCCGATGAGATTAACCGGGCACCTGCAAAAGTACAGGCAGCACTTCTGGAAGCAATGGAAGAGCGCCAGGTAACCGTTACTGGCACCACTCATAAGTTACCTCAGCTCTTTTTGGTTCTGGCCACTCAGAATCCGATTGAGCAGGAGGGCACCTATCCTTTGCCTGAGGCGCAGATGGATCGCTTTCTTCTTTATGTCAATGTCCCATATCCGCCGCCTGAGAATGAGGCGGCTATTCTTCGTCTGGTACGTGGAGAGGAAACCGGAATCCTTTAGTTGCATGCTGGATGCCTTAACTGCTTAACCTTAAGGGCAGGTAGGTCGAATGAGTACAACCTGTTTATTTGTTTGTCAGCGAACTCATGGGTGCATTGGTTTCTTTTGTTACTTCTTTTTTTCTCGCCAATGTGTTGCAAACCCGCTGGCTGCTTGCTGTTGGATTACCTCGAGCCATATGTTCTCTAGCGACAGCAGCAAGGGGGCGCAGCTCTTCACTCTTTTGGTGGCTGCGCTCCTATTTTGACCTGCTAATTTTTTATGCAAAACAGTTTCAGTAATGTGCTAGGGTATTCGAAACACCAGCCACGGAGGTCAAAATGCCTAGAAGATTCGTTCTAGTTGTGATCGCAGCAATACTAATCATGACCATTTATAATGAGATCACGAAAAAGAATGACAAGCGCTTTGAAGAATGTGTGAGTCGGGGTGTCAAATATTACAAAGATATTGGTTCATATCCTACACTTGCCGCCCCGCCAAACGTGGGCCGGAGTGCCGATGATGTTGCAATAGAACGGTGCAGGATCACAACAACTGCTTTCTAATACGTGTAAACATACATGATAACATGCACTTAAAAGGTACTGTGACGCTTTTTTTATCGAAGGTAATTTGCGATTTTGATGTTTTTCCAGCGTGAAAGTTTTTTAAAAAGCCACCACATTAGGATGTCCAATGCAACTAAGAGAATGGACTGTAAACGCCCTGTCAGTCGAACTTAGACGGGATCGGCGCTTGATAAACAAGGTCATTGCCAATTCGGGCATTAAGCCTACCAGAGAAAATAAAAGGTCACGTTTCTATCGCATTGCAGAAATTGTGAATGCGTTATGTGAGTCCGGCGAGTTAAACCTTGAACAGGAACGTGCCAAACTTGCCAAAGAACAGCGCGAGAAGGTCCGGTTACAAAACAAGGAGAAGCGCGGCGAACTGGTGCCTGTTAATCAGGTCACAGAACTGTGGACCAAAGTAGCTATTGCCTGCCGGTCAAAGCTGCTGGCACTGCCAAACAAAATGGCTGCACAAGTTTTTTGTTCACAAAGCGTACCAGAGACTCAAGAAATGCTACGGGTTGAGGTTTACGCCGCACTTAACGAATTGAGTGAAGAACTTGTTTCGTGTGCTGATAGGGAAGCGGAGGAAATTGACCGCAAGCAAATGAGTGGTTGACTGTGACGGTCTTTGGAGTGCTAAACAAATTCGCCAAAGATATAGGATAGGTGAATATGTCGAAAAGTACGATCTACCAGCTTTTAAGATCAAGGGGTTACGACCGTGGTTTGCATTTCACGAGGACCTTATAGAATGGATGCGGTCTATGCGTGATCAGCACCTTGATACTGGCGGTAAAAAGAAACGGTCAATTATGGTCAATTTAAAACAGTCAAGCCTTTAACCGGATAACCAGCTAAAAACTTGATTTTGTTTAAGATAAATGGTGCGAGACCAGGAATCACATAAAAACAACATTTACATACAATAACATACATTTAAGAACAATGAACTTCCATATGAGTATTTAAATACCCTCTTTTGTACCCGCTTTATGTTCGTTGAAGCCACAGTGTAAAAACACCATCTCATCAAATAGGTTCAGGATCAAAACTTAATATTAGATGAAATTATCAAAGCGAACCCGACCGTGAACATCAATTGTTTTTAGAACACTGAAAAAATTTTAAATGCACAGAAATAGTTTGAATTTACAGAGTTGTTTGAATGGTTAACATTGCCAATGGTAGTGTTTTCAATTGTACAGGAGGGCGTTTCCGTAACCTATCAGGAACAAGATAAATTCTCAAATATAATTGACTGGTTAACCTTGCCAATTCTAACCTAATAGCATTGAAAGGATTCTTCGTATACTGTCGATTAATATCAAATTAAGTCTTCCCGCATTCGATT
>JABDPQ010000597.1 GCA_013042695.1 Desulfobacterales bacterium
ACAGGAATGGCAGTAACAGGGTTGAATGCTAAGTCATCGAGGGCAATGGTGCCAGAACCTGTAAATTTGACCGAGTGTATACCTTCAAATGCGAGTACAAATGTGTTGCCTGCTACATCAGACTGAGAATCACTACCTAAGAACACACCATTAATGTCATAAGCAGAAAAGGTACCGCCGGTACCATCAGATATAAGATCGCCTCTAATTTCTACATAATTTGTTACTGCTTGAGTGCTTATATTGTTTGGATCAAAAAAATTAGCTCTAAAGAATTCCCCGTCGTAAGTAAGCCCATTTGCACCATCAGAACCACCTATGCCAACAATGCCACTAGTTGCATGATTCAAACCTAAATTGACCGCTGCTAAAAAATCATTACCGGATGAAAAGAGAACACCATCTGTTGCAAGGTACTGATTAGATATTCTTGCTGAAGCGGGTATTTCGAGACCTAGAGTATTACTCATTGCTGTTGATGCAAATTCTTCAAAGTTTATCAAAGCAGCATTCACATTGGTTGATGCAACTAGAGCCGATATTGCTGATGCTAATTTCCAGAATTTCATTCTATGTTACCTTTGCATATTTATTCATTTTTAATAATCACATCAGTATAAGTGCAAAATTCAAGCCAAATTTATAAGATGTTGTTTTAGATGATATTAATAAATGATGAGATTATCTATAATCAATTAATGTAAAGAATAACGACAAGTAGGATTTATAGAGGCGAGCCTCCGCTTTATATTTGGACTCCTTCTGCTTAGCAAGTATAGCTGTGATCAAAATTAAGCCGCGTACGTATATTCGGCTTTTAAGTGGAGACGCTATCTCCCAGCCCACCATGTATGCGAAACCCTCGTTAATTATATCGACAGTATGCTGACAGACCACAATGGATCGACAGCGGCATGTTAGCGAATGCTAATACCAGGAGATCCTAAACGACCGCTTGAGTGTGAAAGCCGACATTTGGTAGTAAATTGACCAAAACGCTCAGAATTACGTAATCTGGTAATCATGTAGTTCCTACCTGAACGAGGAGGAATGACCATGTATCTACTGACTTACCGTCCCAAATCCCGCACGCCCTGGAACAAGGGCAAGATCATCGGCCAGAAGGCACCGCTGAAGCTTCGAGAGATCTGGGCGATACGAATCCGCCTGCAGATGGATAATCGCCTGTGCGATCTGGCGCTGTTCAATCTGGCTATCGATAGCAGGCTCAGGGCCTATGATCTGGTGAAACTAAGACTCTCAGACATCGCTCACGGTGGCCCACGCAATGGGTCCAGGTCTTTGATTTGTGACCTGCTGCCCGATTAGTTCTACCAAAAAGATGGTTTAGAATTTGATCAACTTATCTATATCGTTACGGTTTATTCAACGTGCATTATTCCACAGTGAGCTGGATAGTCGGGGTTCATAAATCAAAGACCTGACCCCGTTTCCCATTCTTATGTTTTGTCAATTTAGTTGTGGACGCCCACAAACCGATTGATGTTTAGTGTGTGTCTTCGAATGTCGGTTTACAGGATAAACAGGCTTGCCAGTGTTTGCAAAATCATCTATCGACCTCTCAACCTATTGAGTATCTATATCTTCAGCAACTTGTACTGCCTTTTTCTCATCAACGAAATATAACAGGATTCCACCGCTAATAAACAGGATGCTGACGGAAAACATTGCCAATCGAGAACTGCCTGACATTGCGGCAATAATACCGATCATTAACGGCCCAAGAACTGCCGCAAATTTACCTAACATATTGTAAAAACCAAAAAATTCTGCTGATTGGGATTTGGGAATTATTCGTGCATAAAAAGAACGACTAAGGCTTTGAATACCACCCTGTACCAAACCGATGGTTATCGCCAGGGCATAAAATTCTTCAACAGTCTTCATTCTGTAAGCAACAATAGTAACGGCTAAATATACAGCTATGGCTAACATGATGGCGGTCTTTGCCCCCATACGTTCGCCTGCGTAACCAAATCCCAAAGCGGCAGGAAAACCGATAAATTGCGTCATAAGCAAAGCCAGCAACAGGTCTGAACCTTCAAGACCAATAGCAAGACCATAGTCCACAGCCATTCTGACGATGGTACCGACACCGTCTATGTATAACCAATATGCCAGTAGAAAAAGCGCAACCGTTTTGAGTTTATTTATTTTTTTGAACGTATTAATGAGTTGCACTATTCCTGAAAATATCGTTTGTGTTGTTGAGTGTTTTTCACTGATTTTATCTTCATGCACAAATAGCCACAGAGGAGTCGAAAATACCAACCACCAGATAGAGACCGTGATAAAAGAAAAGCGAACTGCATCATTGACTGAAGAAAAACCAAACCACTCTGGCGTTGTTACCATGACAATGTTAAAGGCGAATAATATTCCTCCCCCCAGATAACCCATGGCATAGCCAAATGCTGAAACACGGTCATAGTTTTTTTCTTCAGTGATATTAGTCAGCAATGCGTCATTGAATACGATGCTGCCTGAAAACCCGATAGAGGCTAATACAAAAAAACTAATCGCTAATAACCATGAATTTTGTTCGACAAAATACAAGCCGAGCGTCATTGAAATTCCCAGTAATGAAAAAACAATAAGCAAACGTTTTTTCAGGTTACCTGCATCCGCAATAGCGCCTAATAATGGAGCCAACATAACAATAACCAGACTGGCTAGCGCATTAGC
>JABDPQ010000476.1 GCA_013042695.1 Desulfobacterales bacterium
ATCGGTTCAAGTCCTTGGTTTTTGATAAGATCACGATCAAGATAAATTGGCATCTTTCCTTCTACCGCATAGTTTTGAATAATGGATCCCGGCACATCTTTTAAAGAAAGACAGAGTATCTGATCAAATAGCCCGGTAGTCCCACCAGGGAGATTGCGGTCATAGGCTCTGATCATATCAGAAACTTGGAATTTTCTTTCTGGATCACTGATACTTTTATCAGTTTCTCCAGCCTGCACCCATAAGTTGCAGATCAGCAATTTCAGGGCACGTTCATTCTGCCTCACAGCATCTGCTATTCCAGGAACCTGAAGGACTGGTATCAAAGAACTGTAGAGACTCCCAGGAGCCATGATAAGGACGTCTGCCTCTTGAATATAATTGAACACTTTGGCCGATACATATGGCTTGCCACAAAAATCAACGAATACCTTATCAACGGGATAGCCACGCTGAGCCTCACTCGATTTGTTTTCGCCTCTTACCTGCACACCATTAGTGTAGCGAAAACGCAGCTGAGCAGGTGTTATTGTACAAGGCAACACCGCATCTTTTTGTGCACCAAACATATCAACACACTCGGCTAATCCCCTGTACATATTTTCAGCATTTTCATCTGAAATCCCAAATGGCTCTTCAAAGAGCTGATGCCAGTCAGAAGTAGCTTGGCATATAGCTGATAATACAATCAAATTTCCGATGCAATGGGCTCTTTTTAAGGTCTTTTTGCACTTTTCATCTGTATAACATAAGGTAATGGCGGCCTGTATCCAGGTGCGCATGGATACGGGAAGATATTCAAGGTTGACCCCAGATTTCTTAAGTAAGGAGTCGGCTGAATTTGGTTTATTGGTGTATCTGTAATTAAAGAGTGTCGACAATTCATTGACCAGCTGAAGGGACTCGGTAATTGTCAATCCATATTGCTTCTGTAATTTTTCCAATTGAATAGAAGAGAGCAATACATGTCGAATATCGCCAAGGGCAATAATGGGCAGATCTTTGAGAAGTTCACCCGTGGAACCACCGTCATCGGTGACGCAGACAATTGCTTTGGTTTGAGGGAAATCGAGTTTGAGACCTGAAAAAGGACTTTTTGCCCACCCTTTCTGGCGACTATCTCCGCCAATGATATTGGATAGCCCGGTACCACCGCCAAAGACAACTACTTTGGTGCGATCTACTCGTGTTTGCTCAAGATTCTGTTTGAGTTCCCTGAATTTGATGGATGATTCACGATCAGCTGCGGTTGGACTATCATTGAGAACAAGCTCAACGAGCTTTTCCCGGATATCATGCTGGGGGATGAGATCCATTGGAGCAAGGTGTTGTTTTTTAAGAGCCTTGATCAAGGCTTTATTTTGCTTTACAAATTTGCTGTCAATCATTTTTATGGCATCTACCGGTAAACCTGGATCTAGAGTGGATACAGCAAGCCGTCAATTGACGGAAACTACAACATTTTTATCCGCTGAGCTTCCTCGTCATTAATAAGCTTTTCAACTCGTTTGAGCTCCTCTTTCGTATCGACCTCAATTGAATCATGTGATGTCAAAACCACCTTTATTTTGTAGCCAAATTCAAGGGCGCGCAACTGTTCCAACTTCTCAAAACGTTCCCATTCACCCTCGGGCAATGCTACATAGGTAAGGAGAAATCCCTTTCTATAGGCATAAAAACCAAGATGCTTATAATAGGTTGGTACTAATTGTTCCGCAGGGTTTCGCTGAAAAGGAATGGCTGAACGAGAAAAGTAGAGTGCATAGTTGTCACGATCGAAAACTGTTTTTACATGATTAGGATCGTGTATTTCTTCCTCTCGAACGATTTTGTAAATTAATGTCGACATAGATAAGGCCGGATCATCGAGTAGCGGCTGTGCCACCTGATCGATAACCTCAGGCGGGAAAAATGGTTGATCTCCCTGTATATTTACCACGACATCGTGTTCTGATATACCAAGTTTTTCAGCTGCCTCTGCCAATCTATCGGACCCTGACACGTGATTATCGCGTGTCATGACATATTCAACTCCAAATGAAGAAACCACCTCAGCAATTCGCCTATCATCAGTTGCAACCACGACTCGTGATAGAATTTGTACTTGTTGGGCCCTATCAACGACATGCTGAATCATCGGTTTGCCATTAATCAAGGCGAGGGGTTTACCGGGAAAGCGATTTGATTTATAC
>JABDPQ010000615.1 GCA_013042695.1 Desulfobacterales bacterium
GATGACCCCAACCTCGTCATCTTTGGTAATATGAAGGAGTTTGGTAGTTTCCCACTGAGATCCATAAGCACCATTCTCACCCGGTTTGCCATCAACAAGAGCTATGATATCAACATCTCGGGATGAACCCACTGTTTCCATCATATCGACCGCATAAAGAACTTCGTTGGCGAGGTTGTTATCTCCATTCATATAACAGATGATGGTGACCTTTTTCTTCATATACAGTGCTGCATCTACGTGCTGGGGGCTTAAAAAGGGAGAAAGAGCGAGGAAAATTACCAGGAGGATATTTTGTCTCTGAAAAATCTTTTCTGCAAACATTCTTATTAAATACACCATGATCGACAAATATTTCATCAAAATAGTTTTGGATCCCGACTTTCTTGATCTGACGGCTCCATAATTCTTATCGACCTGATCCTTCTTCACATTAGAAAAATACATACCAAACCGTTGCCAATTGCATGTCTTTTTCAATATCATTCAATTGAATCCTGAACAAATTGAGCTCACCTCAGTTTGAAGTGTCGAGTATGCTGATGCTGATTACCAGGCGATTTGTGAGTTTCGCCGGGCTGGAAACAAGATGGAATTCATGAACTTAGTGCATGGTTTGCCACCGTGAAAATAATGGTGAAGATTAATCTCCAGGATGTTGTATTCCTTCTTTTTACTTGTAGAACTTGTGGGAACCATACTGGTCTATATAGGTAAAAGAGGAGGCCCAGGCTGGTTCTATTGTCTCAAGGTGATAATGTGTCGCTCCGCTGGTGAAATCTGGAGATCGCAAAGCAATAAAGACTGATCGCAAACATTGTGCGAATGCATCCGGATCATCAGGCAGATAAGAATCCCTCTGGAATGTCCAACTGAACTGATACGGCTGTTTGACGATGTCTTTAATGGGAAGATGCTTCTCAAATGCCCTGTTCAGGGTGACGTGGGCTATAGCTACCTGTCCTATTTCGGTTTCAGACCGGCCTTCATGGTATACGTTAAGCGTGAGCCAGAGCAATCCTTCAAGCAGTGTCATTTCTTAGCCTCCCATAATCTCTCAATATACCTGTCTGAACAGGCTGGGCTGGTTGCATCTAAAGGATAACGACACAGTCCGTGAGCATTTCTACTTATAACCTCCTGGTGATGCAGATTTAGTCTTAGCAAACCAACTTAAATGCCGCTATTCAGCGCTTTTTGCCCATTACTCATATACGCCTGTTATATCTAACTAAGCAAAATGTATACCGCCATATATGAATTCGTATAACACTATAGGATTACATGTATAGTAGAGTGAAACAGGGAAAAATAATGGTGATTGAAAGGCCTCATTAGCAGCAATATATCAAAATGTCTGAATTCATTTCCTGAAAAACGGAAATGACGCGATTGGTAGGTGTGGAATTTGCCAGCGGATAACGCCTTGTGATAGAGAACAACCGCACAGATCTTTCTATTCTCTTTCTTAGACTGACCTCGGCACAATAGGAAATATCATTAATAAATAGTCAGGATTCGTTTTTCGTACTTATGATACTTCCTGAAGCCTTTGGATTTTATACCAGTTGGTATGATAGACTTATGCCAAATCAACTCAATAATGCTCATGAAAAATAGAACGCTCTTCATACTGGCACTCGTCATTGCTTTGATAAGTTTTGGCTGGCAAAACTATATTCAACCATTATTGGCAACCTATACTGAATCTACAGTAGAATTGCGGCCACGAGAAACTCGTCATTCCGTTCCAGATTTTTCTCTCTTTGACCTGGGTGGAAATGCAGTTAGATTAAGTGACTATCGTGGTGCAGCGGTCTTTATAGGGTTTTGGGCAACATGGTGAAGCTCGTGCAGGAAGGAGATGCCTTTCTTGGAGCAGTTAGAACAGACATATCAGGACAAAGAGTTAAAAATTCTCATGATAAATACCAGGGAATCTAAAGAACATGTAGAGTCCTTTATCCGGCGTAATGATTTCTCGTTTAGTGTGCTGTTTGACAGCGACGGGAAAATTAGTGAGAAATTTTCAGTATTTGGGCTTCCCGCGGCCTTCATTATCGACAAACAGGGCAAAGCCGTTTTTCGGTCTATCGGCTATCGAAATTGGAATACAGAAAAAATGCATGCAACGTTTAACTCGATAATCGAGGAATAAGGCTCTTCCAAATCCTTTTAAATTCGCCACAAAACCTTTCCAGTTTGACCATTGCTTAATCTTTCTTTTTCTCCAAGTCCAAATTGTGATCGATATCTATGCAGCCGATAACGCTTTGGGCTGCAGGACAAAGCTCGATATAATTGTTGAAACAGGCAATTGCAGAATCCCGCTGTTGATCTGGGAGTTTGAGCAGGTATTTGACCTCGATACGGGTAATTTTCAGGATGCCATTTACCTCTTCGATATCGCCAGTAACCGTTGCCATAAAACGATCCTTGAAGGTTCTTATCTTTTTTCCAGCCATCACCGAGGCCAGTGTGCCCATCATTCAGCCTCCGACGGCACCCACAATATGGTCAAGGGTGGCGGCATGCTCATCTTCCGGTGTAACATTATAGAACTTCTTGATTCCGCCGTGAACGCCATAATATACAGGTTCAGCAAAACCCTCTATTTCCGCCTTCCGGGTTGGGCCTTTTTCCCGAGTAATGGTGATACGCGACTGGTGAACTATCTTCCTCATGATTCCCTCCTTTGTTCTGCTGGTGCACCTCATTAGAAAAAGAGGCTGTAACAACGAGGCAATTTATCAGGAATGCTTGAGTAATTCGACAGAGCAGATGTGTTACGTCTTCGTCCCGACTGTTTAGCTGACCACGAGAGGATAGCTACTGATACATTGCCATACTAGTTCTCCATCTTCCGATATATTCAGAAAATACCCGTAGTAATAGTATAAGCGGTTTTTGTCAATTCACATTGTAAATCCATCAAAGGCACAGGCAAACATTTAGACAATATTGATTCTAAGAGACAGTTAGAAATGCCCATTCAGTGTTCTCATTGATCCTTGAATTGGCTGCCTAACTAAGCATAATGGATATGAACCAAGTCATTCTTGAAAAGTATTCGCCAGACCAGGTTGTTCCCACAATTAAGAACACCTGGTAAGGGGAATAGATCGACGCTCTTGCCTTTAACTTTTTACAAGCATCTCATTATGGGGGAGTTGGGGCGCACGAAACTTATTTCTAAGAAACTTGGCAAATTCAAATTTAGTGTAATGATCGCCATGTTCCTGAATAAACTGGTCGATGATTTCCCGTTTTTCAGCTTCAGTGGACAGGCCCCAAATGTTCAAAAGACCCAAGACAGAATTAGGGTTAGTCGATTTCATAAGCGCCTCCAAGTTGAAAGTTTTACTGAGGAAAAGCAAGCCATTACGATGGCTACCGCTTACTTGAAATTAATTCTTGAGCGAGTATTAATTATACCTTTTTTTTCACCAGTTAACAATGCAAAAGCGTAAAATTCAGAAGTCATTAAGTAGTTAGGTACGACGAAAATTAAAATATCGAGGATAATCGAGTGTCTAGTATAGGAGCGCCAACATAAAAAAATTGCAGAAAATTCTTGAGCTGAGAAGTGAAGTATATTTTTGTTTGTGCCGGGAGACTCGATACGGCCATTTAATGATAGACTTGGTCAAGCTCAGGAGCGGCCTCTCCGTTATCACTGAGATTGAACTCGGTGGCAAGATACTGTAGCCAATCTCCTTTGCTGTGGATTGAGCCATAAATTTCTATAAAGCGAATAACCAGGGCTTTTTGATGGATAATACTGCTTT
>JABDPQ010000620.1 GCA_013042695.1 Desulfobacterales bacterium
GTCTTATTCCCCTCCTACGTCCACGCTGCATCCAACTCGTCATTTCAAGAACGATTGAGTTCCAAGCATTTACTCTGAATCTTCGTTTCTTGGGGAATCGGTTGCCTGTGTCATCAATTCCTGACACCGAACCGTATTGAAAATTCCGCACGAGCATGGGCGGGTCAGCTGGAGTGCCCCTTCCTCGGCGGTCATTTCACCGCTTCGTACCTTCTTAAAAACCGAACGGACGAGACCTGAGCTGACGAGAGAATGACCGCACATTGTAACGATCTGTAATACCTCATCCTCTGGCAGCAGATTCTTCTTGCCATATGTGCCAAGAGAGAGCAGGGCGGTATGCAGCGTAAGTCCTGCCTCGGTTGCTATATTCTTCACCTCCTCAATGAGCCCGCTGACGACCACAGATATTCCAAGCCCCTCCTCTTTCATCTTCTTGAGTACACCAAGAACGGCCTCTCGGTCAGCAAAGGTCGCTATGATACCGTATGAGTTGTCGAGTGAGCTGGCGTATTCCTCAGGCTTGAGGCCGGCTAAGTAGCATTTACCTGAATGGCTTGAGCCAAAATTGACTACTTCTTCAGAAAGATAGATCTCGAGAATACACCGCAGCTTGTCACCGCAGTTTTCCCGATTGACTCCTCGTGCAGCCCGGGAATAAATACAGAAGTCGTTTCTCAAATTGTCAACAGATCCATATCGGTGCAGGGAGTGACTCATCTTAAAAACACCTCCTAGGAGATAAGCGGGCGGCCAAGCCCGACATTGATCTTAGCATTAGGGCGGACCGCCACCTTCTGTGCCTGCAGTTCTTGAATGACAGGGAGATCTCCGCGTTCCGAAAACCTCGTAACCAGGCCAACTGAAACAACCGTCTCGAGGTCGTCGAGGAGCGGAAAGATTGTTTTGACAACCTCGGATAACCGTTCGGCCTCAAAACGGATTTCCAGAATGATGGAAAGTACTTTCTCGTTTCGATACTCTTTCTTCATCAGCCCGCTCTCTTTATCTTCCAGCAGACCAAACACCGGGTTCTCTTTCAGAATTTCAAAGCCGTGGGCACATACAGCCCGTGTGATTTTCTCTACTTCAGTTAATCGAGTTCCCGTCACCGGTCTACCAAACTCGAACAACATGCCGTATTCGCCATGAGAGAACTTACCCGTTACATCATTCGTTTTTGCTTCTTCAGTTCCCCTGCCCCACGCCTTGAAAACAGGATGCTCGGCACTCGGGTCACTCATCTGCAGGCGGATAGCGCGCGGATAAACAAGCGACTCTTCAGGTCGATAAATCGCCTCCACTGGACAGATTTCAGAATGCAGGCACACGCTGCACTCGACACAATCGCCCTGATCAATGAGGACTCCTTCGTCCGTCTCCAGAATACAGTGCATCGGACAAAAATCGATGCACTCAAGGCATGATATGCATACGTCGGGATTGATCTTCAAAGCCTTCCTCCTCATCTTTGAACATGTGTTGCAGATGCTCAATGTTTGCCAGAATAGCTTCCTTGCGTATCCGCTCCGCCATTTTGGCGTTTCCATCTTCAACCGACTTGATCAGCAACTCGTGTCGTTTAACCGATTCCTCCATCCTTCCAGGCTGATAGAGTACTTCCTTACGATAACGGGCTGTCTGTTTATTAAATATCCCCAACATACGAATGAGCCGCTCATTGTCACAAGCCCCGACCAACGTTTGATGAAAACGCGTGTTAAGCCGGTAGTATTCCTTTCCGTTCCCGTCTGTGCAGACTTTTGTCAGCCGCTGATTGAGCGCTTTCAATTCAGCCGCCAACCCCGGTTTTCTCTTCTTGACCGCCAGAAAGGTTGCCAGACTCTCAAGGTTGGCTCTAATCGTATAAGCGTCCACCGCTTCTTTATAGGTGGTCTTGGTGACTCGAACCCCTTTACGTGCCTCCTTGACCAAAAAACCCTGGTTTTCAAGGATAATCAATGATTCCCGTACAGGAGATCTGCTGACGCCCAGTTCTTCACAGAGGCTCTGTTCTCTAATCCACTCACCTGGCTGCAGGGTAGCATTGAGAATTTGTTCTTCGATTCTCTCGACGATAGACTCGACAAGACTTTTATGCTCAAAAGTTCTTTTTTTCACGTTTCGATCCCTTTATATTTTTTGTCTATTGTCGATTGTATATTACCATCAGTGGTTCTGCAATAGCTCTTAGCTCCCACTTATTCGGTTTTGCCAACTGGCAGCAGGTGATCAGCGGCTCCCTCAGCCTGGATACAAAGATTGACTATCCTGGATTAGGCGGTCCTCTCTAAGAAGTGCCATCTCAGCCAGGACCGTACAAAGCTAATTCGGTGATCTGGTCACCGAGGTTGGAAGGCAAAATATGTCTATAGCCCCCCGATCTGCGTGGCTAGCAGATCGTCTCTGACACACAAAACATCGCTGATCTAAAATTAAGTATTGCCTAGCCACGCAGCCTAAGTGTCAAAACAAGAAATTTCTTTTATCTGTTTATGTTCGACTGAATCAGCTCAGCAAGCCCGCATGCGTCCTCCATCTCTTTTAAATTCCATACCGTCTGAATCAACGTACGCTGTTCAGCGTCATCAAGAATTCCCTCACAGCACGCTGCAACTTTGCCCTCCAACTCTGCATCCGTTAAGGGATGTTCGGGACCTCCTCTATATCGCTCATCAGCAGAACCTTCAATCACCTCGCCACTTATAAGTTTGATCGAAATTCTGGAACGCATTTTATCAAAACCCAGCTTTTCGATTTCCGGATCATGTTCAGTTTTTATCTTTCTCTGCAATTTTTGCATTGCTTCTGACTGAACAAACGGATCACTGAATTCCTTCTTACCCGCCTTCCTATTAATGACAATCATGGCAAGTTCTGCAGGCAGGGAGAATTTTGCCTCGAGGTGATTTGTAGCAATGGGATAGCGTATCGGGCTTAAAATATTGCTCCCTGCATAAAGGGTTACTGATTCAATCCGTTCATAGGCGATGTCATTTTCTTTAACAAGCCTCAGCATTAAATCCATTGATGGATGGGTCAACACTCCGCAGGGATACGGTTTGATACTGACACCTGGATTGACTATTGACCAGACCTGACCAATTCCTTGCTTAATTTTCTCCTCACTCACCCCCCCCCCATGCACAGCAAAAAATCCCCAGGGACCATCCAAGGCATGTGCATCTGCAGTAAACCCTTTTGCTGCAAGGATTGCGGCGATTAAACCATTTTCAGCAGCCCTTCCTGCGTGGAGCGGTTTGGTCATCGTTCCAAAATTGACACGAATACCTGCAGCAAGACTCGCGGCGATGCCAAATCCGCATCGTAATTGTTCTCCAGTCAGCCCCATTATTTTAGCTGCTGCCACGAATGATCCGAATGTTCCAACAGTCCCTGTGGAATGCATTCCTCTCTTATAGTGCTGCGGAAAGAGCCATTCTGATATTTTACATTCAACCTCAAACCCGGTGAGGAAGCCAAGCATGAAGGTGCTGCCGCTCACTTCTCCCACCTTCTGACTGGCAGCCAAAGCACCTGAAAGTGGCGCTGTCGTCGGGTGAGAGAGCAACCCGTACATATGGTCCGGATCAACGCTTACTTGACTGTCGTCCCAATCATGAGCATGAGCGGCAGTACCCAAAACCCTGGCGGCTAAGGCAGCAGGTACCTTCTGCTTGCCATGCCCCAACAAAAGGGCCTCTTCAACTCCACCCTGCTCCGCAGCATCAGCGGCGAGAATTTTCACCGAAGACTCATCTGTACCTGCGACAAATAATCCCACGCCGTCAAGGATGCAGCGAGTTCCAATTCTCAGTGCCTCTTGCGGTATATCTTCAAATGTTATGGATTCAACAAATTGAATAGCCTGTGAAGTTACATCCATGTCTTCAGGAATAGATGCATGTGGGTTTTTTTGCATGTCTGCCACCAATTATGTTTTTAATTTAATGGTATGTAATAACGGTCACGATCCTGGCTATCCTGGTACAATCATCGTGATTTCCCAAAACTTCTTTGCCAGTAAAACTATTCACCTTGGTAAAACGTTTCAGGAACGAGGACAATTTTGCCGAGTGCCTCTCTGTTCTCCAACCTCTGGTGAGCTTGCGAAGCTTCACTGAGCCGAAGGCATCTATCAACGAACACATCGATTTTGCCAGCGGCGAGAAACTCGATTACCCGCTCCATCGATTCTCGCACGACAGCAGGCCTTGATCGCCTGTAATGACCAAAACTTGATCCCAAAATGGCCTTATTGTTGGTGTACAAGCTATCCTGAGGGATCGTTGCCGGACCACCACCCAGCTCACCAAATATCACTAATCGCCCAAATGGTGCCAGACAGATAAGATCCTGCTCGATTGTCTCGCCACCAATTGGGTTTAAAATAACATCAACGCCTTTGTTACCGGTCATTTCCAGAATATTCTGCGCATAGGTGGGTGATGAATAATCGACAATCCCTTCAGCACCCATCTTGCGAACATGCTCTTCTTTCCAGGGGCTGCCAATTGACCCAAAAACCCGGGAAATGCCCGCTGCCTTGGCCACCTGCAAGGCAGTTGTTCCGACCCCGCCGGCAGCACCATGAACGAGAAGACTCTCGTCCTCTTCAATACGAGCGACCTGCTGCAACATATGTGTCACCGTTCCAGCAACGAGGGCCGCAGCTGAGGCTTTTACAAAGTCCAGCGTTTTCGGGATAACAAAAGTGAGTTCCTGATTTACCACCGCTTTTTCAGCATACGATCCAGAGGCAGGGAAGGCGATGACATGGTCACCTTCTTTTATCTGCGCGACCTCGCTGCCTACCTCAAGCACAATACCGGCACTGTCCAGACCTGGTGTAAACGGGGGCTTCTTGCCAAGATGATACCCCCCCGATCGGGCCCTCGTATCTGCAAAATTGACGCTCGCCCCTCTTACCTGGATCAAAACCTGATGAGGTTCTGGACGGGGGTCAGGTAGCTCTTTATATTCCAGAACGTCGGCTCCTCCGAGCTTGCTTACCTGAATACCTTTCATTTATTTACCTCCATGCACCTGGGTATTTCAAAGTAGAATCTCAACATATCATCGTCAGGAAACTGTATCTGGCGTACCGAGGTAATCATGCACAGAGGACACTGAATCAACCTGGGAGCAGAGTCGAAATGAATCACATATCCTTCAGATAGATTCGAATCACTTGAGTGAATCGATGGCCGTGCAGATCGCCTCACCCATCTCCTCTGTTGTGGCACTGCCGTTCAGGTCTGGCGTTACCGTTTCCAGCCGGGAAATAACCGCTTCAACCCCTTTTCTGATATTGATTGCTGCCTGAACTGCATCTCGATCCTGTTTCTTGTTGCCCAGCCACAGAAGCAGCATCTGGCCAGACATTATCATCGCGTATGGATTGGCGATATGTTGCCCGGCAATATCCGGTGCAGAGCCATGCGTTGCCTGGGCCATAGCATACTCCGGCCCGACATTAAGTCCCGGTGCCATCCCCAGCCCGCCGACGAGACCGGCCGCCTCGTCGGTCAAGATGTCACCAAACATATTGGTCGTGACGACAACGTCAAATTGCTGAGGATTCATCACCAGGTTCATTGCAAAGGTGTCGACAACGCGGGTTTCAAAAGCTATATCCGGATATTCTCTGGCGACATCGGTGCAGGCCTCAACAAACAAGCCACAACCGAGCTTGAATACGGTATTTTTATGAATTGCCGTGACCTTTTTCTTGTCATTTCGTTGCCGGGCAAGTTCGAACCCGGTGCGGGCAACGAGTTCCGAATTCCGCCTGGTAATCACCCGCATGGAAAGCGCCATATCAGGAGAGGGCATGAACTCGGCCTTGCCCTGAAACATATTGCGGTCTGGCTGGAACCCTTCATTGTTTTCCCTGACGATAACAATGTCAACGTCCTGATGCAGTGAAGGAATTGAGGTGTATGACCTTGTTGGTCGGATATTACTGACAAGATCATAATTCCTGCGAATAATCGGGTGCGGATTTACTGCTTTAGAGTCATCTTTGGGATACATCATATGCCCGATTGGCCCCAGGATCCAACCATCCAAGTCATAGAGCGTATCAAGCGTTATCTGGGGTAGTGTTTCACCGGAATTCTGATAGGAAGGAACACCAATCGGCAGCTCTACCCAATCGACAGCAACATCAGGGAATACCTTGAGTGCGGCTTGAATCACCGAAACTGCAACTGGCACTATCTCCAAGCCAATATCATCTCCAGCCAATATTCCGATGCGGTAGTCTGACATCACCTGTCTCCTCTAACACTTTGCATGCTGGTGTGTCCTGCAGGTCCTGAATGGTTATCAATTCCCATCATAGCGAAACAGCTTTCAGATTCAGCCTGAAAGCACCCTCACGTTCGTTTCCAAATTTTGCTGATGAGCGGCCAAAATAAGCTCAATAGCGTCAGAAGCAGGAAAAAATCCACAATCGGGCTTTCGAAAAATCTGAGCCAATTATTATCGTAGATAATCATTGCCCGCGAGAGATTCTCCTCAACCAGTTTTCCCAATATCAACCCCATTACTAAGGGAGCTGGCCCAAAACCGTGCCGCTTCATGATGAACCCAACGACTCCTGCAACCAACATAGTCCACACGTCAAAGAGTGATGATGCAAAGGCATATGAACCAACCATGGAGAACACAAAAACAGCCGGCCAGAGAAACTGGCGGGGGACAAGGGTTATCCGTGAAAATAGTTTGGCACCGGTCAGGCCGATAATTAAAAACATGAAGTTGGCGAGAATCATGGCTCCAAATATCGCATAAACAATATGCGGTGTTTCTCTCACCAGATAAGGTCCTGGCCGAAAACCGTGCATTATCAAGGCAGCCAGAATAAGGGCTGTAGTAGCACTTCCAGGAATTCCAAGGGCCAGAGTCGGAACCATGGCTCCGCCGGTGGCTGCATTGTTGGCAGCTTCAGGACCGACGATGCCCTCTGGTGCCCCCGAGCCGAAATCTTCTTTATTTTTGGAAAATCGTTTTGCCTCATTATATCCCATCAAGGCAGCAACAGTTGCACCCTCCGCTGGCAGAATACCGATGAAGGTTCCAAGACAGCTGGACCGCAAAATTGTTCCCTTCATCTTTACAAACTCCTTCACTGATGGAAGCTTGACTACCACTGCAGTAATCCGTTCCAGAACCTTATCGAGCCCCTGAGATTGATTAAGAAGTTCGCCTACCGCAAAAAGGCCAATCAAAACGGGGATAAAGTTTATGCCCTCAACCAGTTCTGGCGTATTGAATGTAAACCTTTCTACCCCTGTTGTTATATGGACGCCAACAGTTCCGATAAGAACCCCAAAGGCACCGGAAATCAGATTACGAATTGAGGAACTGCCACTGATGGAAGCCAGCATCGAGAGAGCAAACACAGCAAGGGCAAAATATTCCTGCGGCCTAAACTTGAGTGCCACCTTGGCCAGCACTGGCGCAAGAAAAAGAAATATTACCAGACTGAAGATCCCACCAGTAACACTGCTGACCGCAGCCAAGCCAAGGGCACGTCCGGCCTCCCCACGCTTGGCCATAGGATAGCCGTCAAAGGCTGTGGCAACTGCCGGAGGTGCACCCGGGGCATTGATGAGAATCGCTGTAATCGACCCGCCAAATGTTCCCGCACAATAGAGAGCCGACATCATGGCTATGGCAGGTATCGGCTCCAGTGACAGGCTGAACGGGAGCAACAAGGCGATTGCCATGGGCGAACTGAGACCCGGCAGTGCGCCAACACAAACGCCGATCAACACGGCAACAAAGATAAGAAAAATGTTAAATGGTTCGATGAGCAGCGTAAATCCTTGAATTACTGCATCCATGAGATATCCCCTTTTAAAAGATGCTTGACCAGATACCAGCCTCGAAATAGACACGTAACACTTTTGTAAAAAGAAGCGTCACAATCCCGGGAAAAACGATGGCAAAGGGTAGTATGATTGTCAGGCGACGCTCCCCCCACAGTATCGGTAAAAGAAAACAGATGAAGACCATTGTGAGGAAGGTGCCCAACCACGGCATCAATAACAGAATCGCACACAAAAGTGCTGCGGTAGCAATGGATATCGGTTTGACCCTGGCCTGCCTGTCCTTGGCAAGCACCTCCTTCCCTTTGAAAAAATGCTCAAAAGGAACGATCAGTGTCAAGATCATGATAAAAACGAGGAGCAACTGCGGAAACCATTCCGGCGGGATATTCTGCGACATCTGTTCAGAAGCTTTCTCAAAACGAGTCGTCACAAAGTAGAGAAACCCGCACACTGCAAATATGATTATCGCCAGGATAAGATCCGTCCTGTCCACGAGGGAGCTAGAGGTCTTTGTATCCCTCTCCTCCCTCGTTTCGGAACGTTCAGGGGTAACGTTCTTCACTGTAGAACCCTTCTCGTTGATGTATCGGTTTGATTCTAAGCTGCGAACTTATTTGAAACCAAGCTTTTCCACAGCCTCCACAGCTTTTGCATACTCTTTCTTGAGCTGGGCATCCCACACTTCATGGCCCGCAACACTCTCTTCAATCGTCAGCCCTGAAGAGGCCAGATAGTTTCCAAAAACCGAATGACTCATCCCTTTGACAAGACCATCTGAGAGCGTTTTTATTCGTTCCTCAGGGGTACCTTTCAAAACAGCGTAGCCACGGGTAGTAGAGCAGTCGACCTCATAGCCTTTTTCATAGGTGGTGGGAATGTCCGGGTAACCGGAGAGTCTTTTTGAGGACATGACAGCTACTGCTTTCAGCGTACCATCCATTATCTGCTGGCGTGCTTCACTAACATTTGGCAGCGTTGCATCAATCGCTCCGGACATCAACGCATTGACCATCTGGCCACCGCTCTCAAAGGGCACTGCTTTATACTCGAACCCTGCAGCCTCGGCGAGCTGGGCCAGGCCGATATGCTCAGTACTTCCAAGAACTGACACACCCCAGCTCAACGGTTTCTCCTTGGAGGCAGCGACAATGTCTTCAAGCGAATTGAGATTACTCTTGGCATTGAGCGTGATAAACGTCGGGTCATCCATTGCCCGCGCCACACCAACCAGATCATCGATTTTCAACACTGATTTGCCGCGGGCAATCGTATAGAGATGGCTCTGGGTCAGGGCCAACATGGTATACCCATCTTTGGGCTGGGATTGGGCAAATTGGTGTGCTTTTGCACCTGAGCCACCACGCTTGGACATGACCTGCATGTCAACATCGAGAACCCGCCGGGTTCTCATGGTCATCATGCGGGCGGTTATATCAGTTCCGCCTCCGTAGGTTGTATGAATGATTACTTTTATCGTATCAGAGGGAAACTTTTCATCAGCTGCCATACAGGTTACACTGCCCAAACTGAGTATTACCGCAGCGACGAGAATTGCTTTCAGACGACACCATTTTGATAACGTTCTCATGAGACACCTCCCGTTGATCATTTTTTACTCGTTATCGAGTAGTTAAAGGAAACAGCACGGGCTTTTCAAAAAACAAGAAAACCTGACATTTGCACACAACTTCTACCCGTGCCAAGAAACGCCATTTTTCTTTCTCATCATACACAGGCATCACTGCCTGAGAAAAAGTGCGAAGTACGATATCAACTGCAATGAGTGAACGGCCCTACAGAATTACGGTAAGACCGCTGCAAATAATCAAATCGGAAAATCTATAAAAACCTCTAATTAGCCACACGATCGTATATCTTCAGGGCCTCCACACCTTCCATGGTTGCATTTAAAGAGTTCAACAACGCATCACGGGCATCTATCACATGATGTTTCATCTGGGTAGAGGCCTCCATCGGATTGCCGGCTAGGATGGCTTTATAAATATCTTTATGCTGCTTATATGAAATGGACATTCGGTCCAGAGCAGACAGGTTTGTTCTTCGATACAGCGAGGCTTTGTTATAGATTCCCTCTATCAAAGACTCGAGATTTGCATTCCTGGATGTGAGAACAATTTTGCGGTGGAAGATCATGTTGGCTTTAAAATAGTGCTTCGCATCATCAGCCTTTATTGCTTCCTTCATTGTCTCCAGAATATCTTGAAACTCTTGCTGTTCTTTAGGAGTAGCATTGGTAGCCGATTTTTCTGCGGCAAGGGATTCAAGTGAAGCGCGAATATCGTATAGTTCTTTGACGTCACTCACTTCAATCTTTGTTACGAACGTGCCCCGGCGCGGAATAATCTGGACCATTCCGTGTTTCTCGAGTTGACGGCAAGCTTCTCTAATGGGAGCACGACTTACTTTCAATGCAACGGACAACTTACTTTCATTAATCCGTTCTCCTGGTGCAAGCACTCCAGTCAGAATCATGTCTTCAAGCTGATCGTAAATAACGCTCCTGAGTGATTGAGCCTGGACTTTCTTGATTAATCTGGTGTTGAATTCATTCATTATTGATGTCCATGCGGAGTGAATATGGCAGAACGCAAATTGTCAACCGTCAACTGTCGACAGATTATAGGACTACTTCATTGTTGTCAATATTATTTATTCGAGGCAGCTTTACGTTAATCTGTAAAAACCACCGGTTGCTCTTTAAAGTTTACGGGCATGTATATAGCTGTAAATTATAGTATGGATAGCACAACGATTGTAGCAGCAGATGAAGTAATAAACCGCGACAACGGCAGAATACCTGTCCTACCGGCATGCACATAAACAGTTCCGAGAAGTGTGATTGGAGCACGAGGTGAGAAATACAAGAATAACAAGAGACGCTAGAGCCGAGCTATAATGAAGTAGACGGTAAATATCTATTCTGTTCAGTGATCGAAGCATGTCAGCAGTAATCGCTTCCTTTTAATATCATGGCATAATAACAAGCAAACGATACTAGAGAGTGGGATTAATGTAGGCCTTAAATCTGGTCATTCTGTCACTAGCATTTTCTACATTAACTCCTGAAATTCTTTCATTGCAACATAGTCTGTCTTTTGAGTTTATACTTTCCTGTTACCATTGTCGATGGGTAGAGACGAATTTGCGATTGTGCAACCTCCAAACATATTTTTTATCGCTTGGAGAAGTAAAATCTAACCTCATAGGCAATTTTTAGGTCACCATGGCTATTAGATGTCTCAGGTTTGTTATTGCCACAACGAAGCTAAGAAATGTTGCAATGTTCCCATACGAAAGGTGCTTCCTGTTCAGGTGTTTTTTACAATAATTATAGAATGTTAACCTTACCAATGGATCTCTCAAGCTAATAGATGAAAATGATCCATCAGGTGCGCAGGAAGAAAAAGATGGGAATTTGATCAAGCTAGATGGTGGAAATGAGTGGCTCATCCCCTTTCTTTGATGTAGACCCAAAAAACACTTCTGGGGATAAATAGGAGATAAAAACAAAAAAGACCTAGAAGGAGATTCCTTCTAAGTCTTTGATATTACTTGGTAGCGGGGGAGGGATTTGAACCCCCGACCTTCGGGTTATGAGCC